>JAUIGC010000217.1 GCA_030429835.1 Bacteroidia bacterium | reverse complement strand
TTTATTGGAACTGGAAGTATTGTATATCTTGGTCTGTTTCTATCAAAATTTACAGGGGAAAATTTCATGGATAAAAGTAAACCGAAAAACGAATTCGATACCCTTTTTCTTTTTACGGCGGGACAAGCGATTCTTGTCTATTCCATTGCAATTCCATTTTTCCTTGTCGACTATTCTTCCTTACCAATGACGGTGGGAATTCTTACTGGTCTGATGTGGTTGCCTTTTTCATGGATCATAAAACATTGGGTCGGAATTTTCCATAGCTTGACTAGAATAATTACGGTGCTAGCCCTTTGGTATCTCTTTCCTGAATACAGGTTTATAACCATTCCTTTTGCTATAGTCTTGATTTATGTGATTACCCTAGTAATCTTAAAAAACAGATAGAAAACTGCATAAAATGTACCCCATGACAAAGACTGGAAATAATTGTTGGTTATTCCTGAATTCTAATTCTGATGGCTCTTGCGACCCGCAAATTTTCAGTATGGAGTACCTCCAAAGTCAAGTGGCGAATCGCGTAATTGTTAATTGCTAAACCATCGAAAAAAAATCACATGAAAGCATATCGTAAACTATTGATTGTTACTTGCCTAATACTTTCAGGAACAAAACAGAGTAGTGGACAGGATGCCACAAAAGCCCATAAGGATTCGCTGGAAACGATTGTTAAGAAGTATTACGATTTAAACCTTAAAATATTTCAAGTAAATTCAACGGTTGAGGACATAGACAAAACCTTTGAACTTTTTACGGACGACTTCACCTATATACATCCAAAATACGGAGGTGAATATAGTAGAGAGGATTTGTACAACGGATATGTACGAAACCAAAAAAATGGAGGATACGATGGAAAAGTCACGGACATTAAAATACTGAATAAAATTGTCGGACTGAACGCTGTCGTTGTAGAAAAGAGTTTTGTAGAGAAAAAAGAGGGCAAAATCAAAGATGGAGAGCCAGAAATGACACTTTTTGAATTTAGGGATGGAAAAATATCTCGAATCTTTGAATATTGGTAAGGGAAAAATTATATCAAAACCATCTTTAAACGGTCTCGCATGAATCTTTAGGTTTATTTCGGAAGATGGGAATAAAGCAAACCTTTTTCTTTAGAGCAAATACTCAAGGTAAACTAAGTCGAACCCATATATTTCCCCTTTTCCTTGCCCAAATCAAATATTTGTAGGATTTTTAAGGTACTTCCCCAGTATTTAAATTTGTGGTTTACACCATGTTGCTATTGGTAACACTACTTATTTGACCAACCACTGACCCATGGCAAAATTCTTCAGAAAAATTAGACTGAATTTACTTTCCGAAGGAAAAACGGGAAAGTATTTAAAATATGCCGTCGGAGAGATTATTCTCGTTGTTATCGGTATTTTAATCGCTTTACAGATCAATAATTGGAATATAGATAAACAAACCCAAAAAAAGGAAAAGGCCTATCTAGAGGAGATTCGTAGCAATCTTCTACAAGATTCCCTACGATTGGAGGTTGTAATAAATTTTAATGTCAACAAGGTAAAACTCGTAGATGAAATGCTGCAGATTTTTGTGGACACGCTTACCAACGAAGAACGATTTCGAATTTTTAATAAAAATGCGAACGACTTTACCTACTATGAAGTATTCGACCCCGTGCGTATCGCATTCAACAATATGCTATCCGCAGAAAGTATTGATCTTATTGAGAACAACGAATTAAGAAAAGTATTTTCCGAATATTATAACTATGATTATTTGGGGGGAATTCAGAATAGAATTATGGTGGTTAATAGAAGAATAGTAGATGATTACTACCCTAAATTTTTTACAAAGGAATTTGTAGCCAATTGGATGGGGATTTCCTCAAAGATGCCATCTTTACAGGAATTGGACATCGCAACGGATAAAGAATTATTATCCGATTTGTTCGGGACAAAAATAATGATTGCCGTTCAAAATGAGTTGATTAGGGACACACAAAGCCAAAACCAAGAACTTATAGCTCTGGTGGAAGCCGAATTAAAAAAATAACAACCTTCAATAACAACATACTTTATGAAACTTGGAAAACTACTTTGGATTATTGGTTCCGTTATGATTAATATCACGATTGGGATTTATATCTATTTGTCCAGCAAGGCTCCGCTAGATCCAGTGGAAAGGCACGAATACGTCAATGATAACTGGCAGATATATGGAATGCATTGGAAGGCAGAATTTCTATTTATGACCCTAATCGCTATCGGTGCCCTGTATTTTGCCTTTAAGTTGAAAGAAGTTAGCTGGGCAATTATTTCGGTGGGGCAGCTGATACTACTTACCACATACCCCATTATGCTTGGTGGCTATCAAAACACCACTTTTGAAATGTCGGAGATGGCAAATCAAATGGCGACGGTTGTGTTTGTTTTTGGAAACCTCATATTCCTAGGTGGTTTACTAAAATTGTACATAAGCGATACATATTTGAAAAAATGGTTGAAATGGACGGCAATCGTGCTCTCTGGAATAACATTTTTAACCTTTTTTATCACCTATATGGAAATCATAGATTGGCAACAAGCCTTGATAATCGGCCCTCTTATTAATATCCTTTATCTGATAAACGCCTTTTACGGAGCAAAAATAAAAGTGGATTAACTAGTAACAGGACTAGTTAAAGTTGCATCATTTCGCACTGTGAGCGCCGTCGAGGGGGAGTCGAAACTAACTTTTAGGTAAGCGAATCCACATATTTCCGCTTTTTCTTGGCAAAATCAAATTTATGGAGGAATTTTAAGGGACTTCCCCCAAAAATAATGATGCGTTTGTACGCAAATATTCAATCAGAACAAAACGTAAGAACAAATGAGGATTACTGTCACTTTTATAGTCTGTATTGCCTTTTCAAGTTGTAATCCAAATTGGGAAAATGAAGTTGTTGAGGAGGTATTGAAAATGGAAGAAATATATGCAGAAACCCAAAGAACAGGAGATTTTGAAAAACAGGGAAGTTTACATTCAGATGAATATTCATACATAGATGTTTCGGGAAAAAAGGTAACAAAGGAAGCGTTGGATTTTAGGCGTGATGATGATTTGATGACTTCAATTGGGTTGATAACTACGGAACAGGATATTATTCCCCTAAGTCCTAGCCTAGCTATTTCCCGAGGCAGGCAAGAAGGTTTGAGTATTTACTACGGCGGAATCCCCAGGATTGAACCTACTCGGTATATGGCGGTATGGAGAAAGGAAAGCGAAGGCTGGAAAATCTTGGTCGACCAAGTTACACCCATTATAAATCGGGAAATAAGTAGGCCTGTTATTGGAAAACCCGAGAATTTCCATGAATTTGAGGGGCGATTCCAGCTAAAGACTAGCCATTCATTAGACGTGGAGTTAAAGTTTGTAAGGGATACTTTAAGGCTTATAATTCCCAAAACATTGGAAGAGGGTATCAAATTTTTACCCACGTACAACAACACCTACTTTTCTAAAGAGAGACCTTGGGAATTGAAATTCCATACGACTGATAGTATTACCTTAAATTCTTGGGGACAACTATCGAATGGCATTAGAATTGAGTAATTCTGGCACAATAAAGTAAAAGACCCAATCACATTTTCCTGGGATTGAGCGTAGTCGAACACTATATTTTCCCTTTTCCTTGCCAAAACCAATTATTTGTGGGATTTTTAAGGTACCTCCCCGCTAACACCGTCGGTTTATGCTACAATTGCTGAATAGGTATTAACAGTTGAACCGATTATGCCTAAAATCACCCGTTATGAAATATGTAATTCTTTCGTTGACTTTGATGTTCTGTCTGAACATTGGTGCGCAGAACTCCATTAAAGCTAAGCGTGGATTTGTAAGGGTGTACAATGTACAGGGTAAAAAGATAGGGAAGGGAAAAATTCTAAACATCTCTGAAACGTCCCTACAATTAACCAGACATGGGGAAAAAACTTCCTTCATGGTCACTGAAATAGGTAGGATCAAGACCAAACGTTCTGGGGGTAACAATATTCTTGTTGGTGCATTATCGGGTGCAGTCGCCATGGCGATTATAAGTGCCGCTTCAAATGACCCTGACAGTTAAATATTTCGAATGTCCAATGGAGAGGCAGCGGCCGCCGGAGCATTAATTGGCGGGACCTTTGGTGCCGGAATAGGCGCCTTTTCCCTTCTATTTAAAAATTCCAAGACCATTGAAATAAATGGGGATATTGAAAAGTGGAAGGTATTTAAAGAAATGATGGGAAATTGAACTTTTAAACGAAGTTCGGCGTAACGAAAAGCTGTAATTGCGTATGGTATCTGAGCGGCCTGCCCCAAGAGGCCTGCCCTAAGCTTCGTTAAAAGGTGTGGTGCCAGAGCGCGGTCACTGAGCGGAGCCGAAGTGAAAGCAAACCCACATATTTCCCCATTTCCTTCAGTTATTTAGAGGGCATTGCTTAATTCCCAAGGTTCGGCGCATATGCTGTTATTGTGGCTTGCGAACAGGAATAGTAGTTGTAATGGAAAAACTAGGCCCGTTCAGACAACCATTTAAGAACTTTTGGCGTCTTTAGAAGTAGTAACCAAACTCAATAATTTGTCAACACATCGTACCATGAAATACTTTTCAATTTTAGCACTCGCCTTTCTTATTTTAAGTTGTGGAAACAAAAAAGAGGAATCAGAAACAAAATCCAATGAAAATACAAATACTAAGGAAGTATTACTTATTGGTACATTTCATTATAATAATCCTGGTGCGGATGTAGTCAAAACCAAATCATTTGACATTCTTAGAAATGATTCCCAATTGGAGTTGAAACAAATAAGTACAAAAATAACAGCATACAATCCAACTAAAATATTTGTAGAATGGCCACATGAAGAGCAAAAGGAATTAGATTCCCTGTATAAATTATACAGAA
>JAUIGC010000216.1 GCA_030429835.1 Bacteroidia bacterium | reverse complement strand
GAAAACGAACCTTTTGATGATAGCGTACTTATCTATTTGAACCGACTTTCAGATTATCTTTTTGTACTGGCACGGAAATTGTCAATGGAGTTGAAAGTAGAGGAAATTAAATGGATTCCCGAAAAAAAGGACTAATAAATTCACAATTTAAGCGTTATCAATTTATCAATGCAAAAAATATGTTGATAACTGGGTCGAAATAATTACAAATTATCTTGGCCGTTTACAATTAAAAATTATTTTTGCAAAAATTTTAAAATCAAACAATTACCATGTATTGGACATTAGAATTAGCATCTTATTTAAGCGACGCACCTTGGCCGGCAAGTAAGGATGAGTTAATTGATTACTCCATTAGAACCGGTGCTCCTCTTGAGGTTGTGGAAAACTTACAGTCCATGGAGGAAGAAGGTGGTGAAATCTACGAATCTATTGAGGAGATTTGGCCAGATTATCCAACAGAAGAAGATTACCTCTGGAACGAGGACGAATATTAATATTTCATATCACAATAACTACTTAAAAGTCTCCTTGGAGGCTTTTTTTTTATGTAATTTTGACAGTCCAAAAAGGAATTACAGGTTGAATTGCAGACTGGAATAGCTTTTGAACATAAGAAGTCCAAAATAAACTTTGACAATAATTAACCGGGGTAAATGGTCCAATAACATTACCAACCTCGTTTTCAATACAAATTACAAACACACAGCATGAGCATTATTAATTCTATACTAAAGGCTTTCGTAGGTGACAAGTCCAAGAAAGATGTAAAGGAACTTCAGCCTTTAGTAGACCAAATAAAATCCTTTGAAAATGAGTTCGAAAAATTAAGCCATGATGAACTGAGGAACAAAACCATCAGTTTTAAACAGGCGATTAGAGATTCTTACCAGGACATTACGGATAAAATTGTAGAACTGGAGAAAGAGGTCAAAGAATCTTCAGATATTGATAAGAACGAGGACATTTACGGGGAAATTGACAAACTCAAGGAAGAGGCCTATAAGATTTCAGAAGAAACACTGAACACCATTTTACCGGAAGCCTTTGCCGTAGTTAAGGAAACCGCCAAACGATTTGCGGCAAATGAAACCTTAACCGTATTGGCTACAGAAAATGACCGAAAACTATCTGGAGAAAAAGATTATGTTTCGCTGGACGGGGACAATGCCGTTTGGAAGAATTCTTGGGATGCCGCAGGCAAACAAGTTACTTGGGACATGGTGCATTATGATGTTCAATTAATAGGTGGTATCGCATTACATCAAGGTAAGATTGCAGAAATGCAGACCGGTGAAGGTAAGACCTTGGTGGCTACCCTACCCTTATATTTGAATGCACTTACCGGTAATGGTGCGCATTTGGTAACCGTGAACGACTATCTGGCCAAAAGGGATAGTGCATGGATGGCGCCCATATTTGAATTTCATGGACTTTCCGTGGATTGTATTGACCATCATAAACCAAATTCAGATGGTAGAAGGGCTGCATATTATGCCGATATCACTTACGGGACCAACAATGAGTTCGGTTTTGATTATCTAAGGGACAATATGGCCCATACCCCAAAGGACTTGGTACAGCGTCCCCATAACTACGCCATAGTGGATGAGGTGGATTCTGTTTTGGTCGATGATGCTCGAACGCCATTGATCATTTCCGGTCCCGTTCCTGAAGGGGACAGACATGAGTTCAATGAGTTAAAACCCAAGGTCAGCGAAATTGTACAAAAACAAAGACAACATTTGACCAGCGTTTTGGCCGAAGCCAAAAAATTAATAGCTGAGGGGGAGACCAAGGAAGGAGGCTTTCTATTGCTTCGAGTTTATAGAGGCTTGCCAAAAAACAAGGCACTTATTAAGTTCCTGAGCGAGGAGGGTGTAAAACAACTGCTCCAAAAGACGGAGAATTTTTACATGCAGGATAATAATCGTGAGATGCCCAAGGTCGATGAAGATCTACTTTTTGTAATCGACGAGAAAAACAACCAAATAGAATTAACGGACAAAGGGGTCGATTATATTTCAGGTGAACAGAATAGGGACTTTTTTGTAATGCCCGATATTGGAGCCGAGATCGCCAAAATAGAGCAACAAAACCTTGAAATTGAGGAAGAAGCAGAACTCAAGGAAGAACTATTTAAAGATTTCACGGTCAAAAGTGAGCGTATTCACACCATGAGCCAATTGCTTAAGGCATATACTTTATTCGAAAAGGATGTTGAGTATGTCGTAATTGATAACAAAGTGATGATCGTGGACGAACAGACCGGTCGTATTATGGATGGTCGTCGTTATTCCGATGGTCTTCATCAAGCTATCGAAGCGAAGGAGAACGTAAAGATTGAGGCATTGACACAGACGTTTGCTACGGTAACCCTGCAAAACTATTTTAGAATGTACAGTAAATTGGCTGGTATGACGGGTACCGCCATTACGGAAGCTGGGGAATTCTGGGAAATCTATAAATTGGATGTTGTTGAAATTCCTACCAACAGACCTATTGCCAGGGACGATAGAAACGACTTGATCTATAAAACGAAGCGGGAAAAGTATAATGCAATCATCGATGAGGTAACCAAATTAAGCCAGGCTGGAAGACCCGTTCTTATTGGTACGACTTCGGTAGAAATATCAGAATTACTTTCTAAGCTATTGAGCGTAAGAAAGGTTCCCCACAATGTTTTGAATGCCAAACTGCACAAAAAAGAGGCAGATGTAGTTGCCGATGCTGGGAATCCTGGGGTCGTAACCATTGCAACCAATATGGCAGGTCGTGGAACGGATATTAAATTAACGGAAGAAGTTAAAAAAGCCGGTGGATTAGCTATCATCGGTACGGAAAGGCATGATTCCAGGCGAGTGGACAGACAGTTGAGAGGTCGTTCAGGTCGTCAAGGTGATCCGGGAAGTTCCCAATTTTATGTATCCCTTGAGGATAATCTTATGCGACTTTTTGGTTCAGATAGGGTTGCCAAGATGATGGATAAAATGGGCTTGGAAGAAGGTGAGGTCATTCAGCACAGTATGATGACCAAATCCATTGAAAGGGCACAGAAAAAAGTAGAGGAAAACAACTTTGGGGTTCGTAAGCGACTTTTGGAATATGACGATGTAATGAACGCTCAGCGTGAGGTGGTCTACAAAAGAAGACGCCATGCCCTGCAAGGTGAACGGCTTAAAGTGGATATTGCCAATATGGTTTATGATACCTGCGAGGTAATTGTGGAAGGCAACAAAGCCGCCAACGATTATAAAAACTTTGAGTTTGAATTGATTAAATATTTCTCCATGACTTCTCCTGTTACTGAGGAGGAATTTGGAAAACTTAGTGCCCAAGAAATAACTGGAAAAGTATATAAAGCAGGTTACGATCATTATAAGGAAAAAATGGAACGTAATGCGCATACCGCACTTCCTGTCATAAAAAAGGTGTATGAGGATAATGCTAATAACTTTGAACGTATTGTCGTTCCCTTTACAGATGGGATAAAGACCTTGAACGTAGTGACCAATCTAAAGGATGCTTATGAAAGTGACGGTAAGCAATTAGTTACGGATTTTGAAAAAAATATTTCCTTGGCCATCATAGATGATTCGTGGAAAACCCATCTTCGTAAAATGGATGAGCTAAAGCAATCCGTTCAATTGGCCGTTCATGAGCAAAAAGATCCTCTGTTAATCTATAAGTTCGAAGCTTTTGAACTTTTCAAACAAATGATTGAAAAGGTAAACAAGGAAATTGTTTCTTTCCTATTTAAGGGAGAATTACCTTCTGGTAACCCCAATGACATCAGGGAGGCCAGAAACGCTCCACAACGAAAGGAAAAAATACAGACCTCAAAGGAAGAAATTCCAAACAGTGACGAACTTGCCGCACAGAACAGGGCCGTAGGACAGACACAAAGACAACGACCATCGGTTACGGAAACCATAGTTAGGGAGCAACCTAAAATTGGAAGAAATGAGAAAGTGACCATCAAAAATGTAATGTCCGGAGAAAGTAAAACGGTAAAATACAAACAGGCAGAACCATTGCTATCCAAGGGAGAATGGGTTCTAACAAACGATTAAATTCTAATTCATTTTAAAAAAAGGCGCTCAAAATGAGCGCCTTTTTTGTTTCCGTATTTTTTCTCCCCCACAAATATTGAACTCTTAAATAACAGTCCTTTATAAATTTTAAATATCTTTAAGAGAACGGTATTCCATCAAAATCATGAAAAATTCCAGAAGAGAGTTCATTTTCTCTATTAGTATGCTCGCTGCAAGCAGTGCAATGCCTATTAACGCCTTTGCCTTTAACAAGGCTAAAAAACTCAAGGTGGCCCTTGTTGGAACCGGCATTCGGGGTATTACGTTCTGGGGCAAGCGTTTGGTAGACGAATATTCGAAAATTTTAGAATTTGTGGGACTCAGTGATATCAATCCAAGCCGATTGGAATACGGTAAACAATATATAGGTACCCAGTGTCCAACCTTCACTTCCTTTGAAGAAATGATATCCACTTCTAAACCCGATTTAATTATAGTGACCACAAAGGATTCTACCCATCATGAATTTATTATTAAAGGACTTGAAATGGGGTGTGATGTCCTAACCGAAAAACCATTGACCATTGACGAAGTAAAATGCCAGCAAATTTTAGATGCCGAAAGAGCATCAAGTAAAAACCTAATAGTAGGTTTTAATTATAGATGGAGCCCTTATGCCACCAAAATAAAAGAACTCCTTTTACAAAAATCCATTGGAGATTTAGTATCGGTAGATTTTAACTGGTACTTGAATACATATCATGGAGCATCCTATTTTAGAAGGTGGCACGGTGAAATGAAAAGTAGCGGTTCTTTATGGGTACATAAAGCTACCCATCATTTTGACTTACTCAACTGGTGGATAAATTCTGAACCTAATGAAGTTTTTGCCTACGGAGATTTGGAGTTTTATGGAAAGAATGGTGCTTTTAGAGGGGGAAATTGTAGAA
>JAUIGC010000215.1 GCA_030429835.1 Bacteroidia bacterium | reverse complement strand
GCCTTTAGGTTTCCTTTTGTTCTGGACTATTAAAACCATAAAAAACAATGTGGGATGAATTACGAAAATTATTCAGGATTAACAGCAAATAATGTAAACGAAAATAATATGGACTCTTACACACAAATATTAATTGAAAATAGTCGCAATAATGAAGTAACGCCTTGGGGTAGCTTTCAACAAACAATCGGAAAACTATTCACTAAAGTCAAAAAAGAAAGTCCGATATTATTCTGGGTAGCCATGGTAATCGCAATAACGGGAATAGGATGCTTAATTGGTCTTTTCATTGATGAACGAACCTTAATGGGAGTAAACGTTTGGTTAAAACCATTAAAATTCTCCATTTCCATATCGATCTACTTACTAACGGTAGGTTATCTGATAACCAAATATCCATACTCCAAAAGGAAAAAGAATCTTGTCAACCATATTACTATGTGGTCCTTGTTATTGGAGTTTCTTATTATCCTGTACCAAGGTTCTAGAGGGGTACAAAGCCATTACAACATTGCTACTCCCCTTGACGGTATTCTTTTTATGTTGATGGGTGTTTTTGTTGGTATTAACGTACTAACGATGGTCTTATTTATTATAGATACGATACGCTTAAAATTAAAGACAACGAAACCGCAACAATGGGCCATATTGCTAGGTTGGTTAATTGTTCTTTTCGGTAGCTGGGTTGGCGGACAGATGATCAGTCAGATGGGGCATAATGTGGCCATACCCGATGGGGAGGCTGGGCTACCTTTGGTCAATTGGAGTACAAAGGGTGGGGATTTAAGGGTTGCACATTTCTTCGCATTGCATAGTATTCAGATAATTCCGTTATTCGCTGTATGGCTTGGTTATAAATGGAAATTTTCACAAAGAAAACAACTTATGCTTGTTACCTTATTTGCCTTTGTGTTCTCATTTATGATTGGATATATTTTTTACCAAGCGAAACAGGGTATTCCTTTCATAGCATCTTAATAAGCGTCCAGTGATACTTAACAAAGAAAAGCGTATTAAATATTTAGGATTTGACGACTTCTGGTTTTCCGTTGTTGGTATTTTGATTCTTAGTGCTGTTACCACATTTCTTTTCAGTAGTACCTTGGAGTTGGCTTCTCTCACCGAAGCGGTTATAAGTTGGGTTGTTTCGCTACTTTTTACCATAATCGATTGGTTAATTAATAGAGGAGTAATGATTTATTTACGTCGGAAATACCCTGCATTCCACGAGGATGTTAAGCGAATCGTTTTGTTTTTCCTTGCAATTACCTGCACAGTGGTTCTTGTCGATTTTGTAGGCGGTACGTTATTATCCTTGATACCGGGTTTTCATTATGGCGATAAGGTGTCTAGAATTAAAATGCTTCTGCCCATTATCTTGATTACCATTATGACAATGGCCATATATGAAGCTATTTACTACAACATAAGGCTCAAAAAATCCATCAGGCAGGAGGAGAAATCCAAACAGGCGATTGTACAGGCACAGCTTGACGCATTGAGAAATCAGGCTCAACCACACTTTTTCTTTAATACCCTGAATACCTTACGCGATATCATTGACCAAAATTCAAAAGAAGATGCCAAGGAGTTTGTGGACAAACTATCCGATATGTATCGCTTTTTGTTGGAAGCCGGTAATGTGAATCTCATTTCACTTCGGGAGGAGCTAAAGTTTGCCAAGGCTTATATTCACATACAATCAGAGCGCTTCGGTACGAATTTGAAATTGAATTGGGATATTCCTGAAACTTCACTTGAAGCTTTAATAGTACCCATGAGCCTGCAATTATTGCTGGAAAATGCCATAAAGCACAACGTAATTTCCAAAGCGAAACCTTTACTAATAAATGTTATTGTCAAAGAGAATAGATTGACGGTGGATAATAGGATTCAACCAAAATCCACACAATTACCATCAACAAAGGTCGGACTCACTAATATAGAAAAGCGGTATGGGTTGATTTCCGGTGAATCCCTTGAAATCAATAATGATGGAAATCGATTTATAGTTTCCCTACCCTTAGTAAAATTATCAAACGAAAAGATTAGCTATGAAAATACTGATCATTGAAGATGAAGCGAGAGCGGTAAGTCAATTGCAGCGTATGTTAAAGGCATGTGATTTTGAATACGAACTTTTGGCAGTAATCGACACAGTGGAAGATAGCGTACGGTGGTTTCAAGATAATGATTTGCCGGATTTGGTGTTTATGGACATCCAATTGGCCGATGGCCTAAGTTTTGAGATTTTTCAGAAAATCGATATCGATGCGCCCATTATTTTTACGACAGCCTTTGATCAATATGCCATACAGGCATTTAAGGTGAATAGCGTGGATTACCTGCTAAAGCCAATACAGCATGATGATTTGAAGAAGGCACTTGATAAATTTAAAAAGTCCAATAAACCGAATTCCATCGACCCCTCCATTTTGAAACAGCTTCTCGGTAGTTTTCAAACAACTCCTACAAGGGAAGGCATATTGGTCAAAGAGGGTAGTGGATTCCTTCAAGTCAAAGTGTCAGAACTTTTGTATTGCTATTCGGAGGACAGCGTTACGTTTGGCGTGACTTTGGGCAAACGTTTTATTATCAATGAAACCATAGATGAACTTTTCGATTCATTGGACCCCAATAAATTCTTCAGAATAAACCGTGGGCAAATTGTGGCCAAAAATTCAATTGAAAAAATAGATTCCTATTTCAACCACCGGGTGAAACTCTCCATTACCAATTCACGCGACCAAGAATTTATTGTTAGCCGTCCAAAAACAAGTGATTTTAAGGATTGGTTGAATACCTAGGTTTGATTCTTAGTATTCATTAACTCGTATAGCTAGTTGAATAATTACATATACACTTAATAGTCCAATCTTTGAAATTTTATTTTAAACTGTAAGTATTTACAATTTAATTTTCTTAAAATGAAAAAATATTCCCGTGAGCGAAACCAAAGCGGTAATCAAAAAGAACACCACACTAATCCCTACGGAGGTACTTTCTTCCAGGTTCAGTAAAGCGGCACCGTAGAAAAAGGTGACTTCCCTACTACCCAAACCTCCAATGGTTAAAGGAACAACGGATACAATCGAAGAAACCAAAAATATCACTAGGTAAGCAATGGTATTGCCTTCAATGGAAAGTGCCCTCATGATACACAACACACAGAACAGTTGAGCCAATTGTACCATAGCGGAATATACTAGGGATTTCCAAAAAATGGGTAGTACATAATTGAAGAATTTTTTGTTCAAAAAATAGAAGACACCAACGGACAGTGGTATTAAAATCAAAAACACCCACCAATAGGATTCCAGAACCTGATTTTCCAATGCCAAAAGAAGAATACAGGCATAAACAAAAAGCAATAGCAGGCCACTGAGTCTGTCCAGCACCAAAACACTAACAACGCGTTTAGTAGGCACCTCGAAAGTCTTTTTGATCACGTAGCCCTTATAGGCATCGCCTCCAATCCCGCCGGGAAGGAAAAGATTGTAGAACATCCCCAGTAGATAAAGTTTTAAATTGCTTTTTTGGGACAAAGGGATTCCAAGTTGATGGAAATAGGAATTTAGTCTAAAGGAGGCAATGATTTTCGAAACCAAAAATAACAGGATAGCCACCAAAAGATAAATAGGATGACTCCTTTTCAGGGTAAGTAATACTTCCGAAACATCGATTTTGGTAAAAATAAAATAGACAAGCAAAATACTTATCGAAACCTTAAGAATAGTGGTGAAGGTCTTACGAGAATTTGCCACCGATGCTTACTTTTTTTATTCGATACGGTCTCTTTTTTTGGGATTCATAGTAGGTCCTGATCAAAAGCTCCATTACAATACCTATGGTGAACAGTTGTATGCCCCCTAAAATAAACATCAATCCAAAAGTTAGCAAGGGTCTGTTTCCAATATCCTCTCCCAATCCAAACTTTACAATCAATAAGTAGATATTTATCAGCACACCCAGGATGATCAAGAGAAATCCGAAAATACCGAATAGGTGAATGGGTCTTTGAAAATATTTCCTGATAAAGAGTAAGAGCATCATATCCGCAACTACCTTGAATACCCGTTCCAGACCGTATTTGGAGACACCGGCATGACGGGCATGATGTTTTACTGGTACTTGTTTGATTTGTGCGCCCTCCAAATGGGCCAACAGCGTAATAAAGCGATGCATTTCACCATAAAGGTTCAAATCCTTTGCGATATCCCTAGTAAATATTTTTAAGGCACAGCCATTATCCTTAATATCCAATTTTGTTACTCTACGCACTAAGTAGTTGGCTATTTTGGAAGGTATTTTTTTTACAAGGGAATCTTTTCGTTTTTGGCGGATGCCGGTTACCAAATCGTAATCCTCGTTTACGGCATACGTTAGCATTTGTGGAATATCGCTAGGATCATTCTGCAGATCGCCGTCCATCGTTATGATATATTCTCCTTCGGCATAGTCTATCCCAGCAGCCAAGGCCAAACTTTGACCATAATTTTTCTTAAGCTCGATCAAATGGACCTTACCATCCTCCATGGCCTTGACCACCTTTTTGGTATTGTCCGTTGAAAAATCATCTATGTATATGATTTGGTAGTTGTAACCAATAAGGCTTTCATGGATTTTCTGCGTGAGTAGGACAACATTGTCTTCCTCATTGTACAGAGGCACTACGACGGAGAGTAGGGAAGGAGTAACAATATCCATTAAGCGGTTTTTGGGTTAAGGGGCAAAGTTAAGTTTTTATCCTTATACTGGAATAAGAGGATTTCCTGTTCTAAGTTTCCCGATAGTTTTTTACGAGATTCTCGGCCGCCCTAAAAGGTGTAATTTCACCGTCGACTACTTTTTTTTCAAGTACTAATAGGGCCTTTGAAATATCGGGATGCTCATAAAAATCCCTGAGCAGGATATGGTTAATGTGTTCTCTAAGCCATTTTTTATTCTGATGTTTTCTTGTTTGTTCAAAAAATCCGTTTCCCTTGGATAG
>JAUIGC010000214.1 GCA_030429835.1 Bacteroidia bacterium | reverse complement strand
ATTCAAAATAAGGATTATAAAAATCATCCGGAACTTCCTTAATGCAACCAAAATCAATAACTACCAATTCCCCATCTGAGTTAATTAAAAAGTTTCCTGGATGTGGGTCTGCATGTACCTTTCTAAGGCCGTGGATTTGAAACATATAAAAATCCCATAAGGTCTGCCCCAATTTATTGCCTAGCTCTTTTGAAAAATCGGTCTTTGTAAATTCGCCTAAATGGGTTCCTTCCATCCAATCCATGGTAATAATGCGCTCACTGGAGAGCTCCTTATAATATGTTGGAAACCTAAGGTTGTCTATAACACGGCATTTTTCAGTAATTTCCGAGCTTTGCTCCAGCTCCAACAAATAATTGGTCTCTTCCAATAATTTGTGTTCAACTTCCTTAAAGTATTTATCCGAATCCTTTCCCTGAAGATTGAACATTCTAAGGGCTATAGGCTTTACGAGGGCCAAATCACTACTAATGCTTTCGGCAACACCGGGGTATTGTATTTTTACGGCCAAGTTTTTACCGTCCTTGGTCGCTCTATGTACTTGGCCAATACTGGCGGCATTGACGGATTCCTTCTCGAAGGTGTCAAAAACCTCTTCTGGATATTTGCCAAGATATTTTTTGAAGGTCCTTCGTACCAAAGGTCCAGAAAGAGGGGGAACTGAAAATTGGGAAAGGGAAAACTTCTCCACATAGGCGTTAGGTAGGAGATTTTTCTCCATGCTCAACATTTGCGCCACTTTTAGGGCACTTCCTTTTAAGCTTTTAAGCCCATCGTAGATATCCCCGGCATTATCATTGTCCAGTTCGTCGCGGGTCAAATCTGGATTCACCATTTTCTTGCCATAGTATTTGGCATAGTTCCCACCAATTTTGACGCCCGTCTTAATCAGTTTACTGGCCCGTTCTATTTTACCCGTAGGGATTTTATCTAGTGTTTTCAAATTGTATTGGATATGGGGTTAGGCAAAAGTTTCCTTATAAAGAAACTTTCCAAAATCGACAATGTTCTCTAGTGGCGTATTATCGAATAAGTCAAATACCGTATTCACCGACTTTTCAATGGCCAAGTCCGTTTTTTCAAACCCTTTGGATTCGTCTTTCATCCAAAATCTTAATAAGAACAGTAGTTGCAACCAGGCACCTTCGGAAAAAATATTAGGATTATGCTGGGTGATTTTGCTTGTCTTCCGTTCATTTCCATCCTTGATTAAATCCTTGGCAAACTCCTTAAAATGTTCCCGTAAACCTTTAAGTTGCTCCAAATTTTTAAGTTGGTTTCCGCTCTGGGTCAATGTAAAGAGAACGTAACTCCTATTCAGTGTCAACATTTCAAAAAAGGTATAGAAAAAGGTCAGAAGTTTATCCCTGTTCGTAAATTCATTGTACTCTTTGTTCTTAGAGATTAGCGTAGTAGTGTTTGTAAAAAACGCCTTCCATATTCCCTTTTTGATGGAAGAAATAGAACTAAAGAACTTGTAGAAATCCTCCTCTGGAATATTGTGTTCCTTACAGAATTTATAAACCGTCTTGGGCTCCCTTTCATTTTCCAATACATAGTCCATGTATTTGGTAATTATATCCTTTTCGGTAATTTTTTTCTTTGTAGCCATATGTTAGAACTTTTAAATCTTTGTGCGGGTAGGTACTTTTTATTAAAGATAAGACTAAAAAACGTGCTCTCGGGGGGAAAGCACGTTTTCAAACAACCTAACCAATAAATAATCAAACGTGATTATGATAAAAACTTTTTCATAGCATTTTCTTTCCTAATCACATGTAAAATTACATAATGTTTAATCTTTATTAAAAATAATTAAACAAAATTTTTGTTAAAGTTTGATTCTCAGAATATGTGCCAGTTTGTCATTTATACCCAGTATGGTATTTTTTTTGTCTATTAGGGATATAAAACATTAAAACAAATAAAAAATGGCTACAGGTAAAATAAATGTTTCGGTAGACAATATATTTCCTCTGATAAAGAAATTCTTGTACTCCGATCATGAAATTTTTCTACGTGAATTGATATCCAACGCAACGGATGCTACGCTTAAATTGAAGCATTTAACGGCAATAGGTGAAGCCAAGGTAGAATATGGCAACCCTATTATCGAAGTGAAGGTTGACAAAAAAGGTAAAAAACTTCACGTCATCGACCAGGGATTGGGTATGACGGAAGAAGAGGTTAAAAAATACATCAATGAAGTCGCTTTTTCCGGAGCCGAGGAATTCCTGAACAAATATGAGGACTCTGCCAAAGATGCAGGTATCATAGGACATTTTGGTCTTGGTTTTTATTCTGCCTTTATGGTGGCCCACAAGGTGGAAATTATTACTAAAAGTTTTAAGGACGAACCTGCCGTTCACTGGTCCTGTGATGGTTCACCGAATTTTTCCATTGAAGAATCTGACAAGAAAGAACGTGGTACTGAAATTATTCTGCATATCGCAGACGATTCTACAGAGTTTTTAGAGGATTCAAGAATTAGCGAATTACTTAGAAAATACAATAAGTTTATGCCGGTTCCCATTAAGTTTGGAACCAAAACAGAAACACTTCCCAAACCAGAAGGTGCCAAGGAAGATGACCCTGCTCCTACCAAAGAAGTGGACAACATTGTCAATAATCCAAATCCTGCCTGGACAAAGCAGCCAACAGACCTTAAGGAGGAAGATTATAAGTCGTTTTACAGGGAACTCTATCCCATGCAGTTCGAAGAGCCGCTTTTCCATATTCACTTAAATGTGGATTATCCGTTCAACCTGACCGGTATTTTGTATTTTCCTAAACTTACAAATGACCTCAATATCCAAAAAGACAAGATACAATTGTATCAAAATCAGGTATTTGTAACGGACAATGTAGAAGGTATCGTACCGGAATTTTTGACCATGTTGCGTGGTGTCATCGACTCCCCGGATATTCCTTTGAACGTGTCCAGATCATATCTGCAAGCAGATGGAGCTGTAAAAAAGATATCCTCCTATATTACCAGAAAGGTGGCGGATAAATTGAATTCCCTTTTCAAGAACGATCGTGAAGATTTTGAAAAGAAATGGAACGATATCAAAATCGTTATTGAATATGGTATGCTTTCAGAAGACAAATTCTTTGAAAAAGCGGACAAGTTTGCACTTTATCCCACCGTTGATGGTGCCTATTATACGTTTGAAGAGCTTCAGGAGAAAATAAAAGCGAACCAAACGGACAAAGACGATAAGTTGGTAATTCTTTATGCCTCGGATAAAGAAGCACAGCATAGCTATATAGAAACTGCAAAGTCCAAAGGCTATGAAGTATTGCTATTGGATTCTCCCATTATTGGTCATTTGATGCAAAAAATGGAGACCACTAAAGAGAAAATCTCCTTTGCCCGAGTGGATGCGGACCATATTGATAAATTGATTCAAAAGGAGGATACCCAAATCTCCAAATTATCGGATGAGGAAAAAGAGAAGTTAAAAGCCGATTTGGAGGCTGTATTTGGAGAAAAAAGCAACTATACCGTACAATTGGAAGCCATGGATAGCGATGCTTCCCCATTTGTAATTACGGAGCCTGAATTCTTGCGTCGTATGAAGGAGATGCAACAAACTGGTGGTGGCGGTATGTTCGGCATGGGCAATATGCCGGAAATGTACAACCTCATCGTAAATACCAATCATGAATTGGTTGGCGAAATCCTGAATACAAAAACGGCCAAGAAAAAGGAACGACTAATCAATCAATCCTTGGATTTGGCCAAGCTTTCCAAAGGTTTATTGAAAGGTGCAGAGTTAACAAACTTCATTAAGCGCAGTTACGAAATGGTGAAATAAATTCACTGCTATAAAAGAAAAAGGCCACTTTATAAAGTGGCCTTTTTAATTAGTTTTCTTTTTGGATTACCAATAAATAGGCCCTTTGCCCAAATATTTTTCCGCAATGGGCTGGTAATAATCCCTTACATCTTCCAAGTCATATATTTTTTGACTTTTGGTATACAGGTCGTATTTGTTGAAGTCTTTGATGATTTCTAAATATTCCTTGTCCTTTTCGTTTGTTAGCTCTTTATAACTTCCTCCGGAATGCCAAGGATAAAACGAATGGTACCTGATCATGACCATGGCCTCATCCGGCAAGGTATTTTCCTGATGGTTATTTAGTACTTGATATAAATACTCATCATGACCCCAGGCCAATTCCAAATTGTCCAATCCACAACCTTCTTCATAAATACCCGTTGTAGTATTATAACGTTCATCTTTCATGTCGGGGTTCAATTCATTGAACTCAGGGTAAACACAGGAAGAGGGTAATTTACATCCCACCACGAACACATCCCCAACCATTCCCCATTGCTCGGCTTGGCTGGTACCGTCGGCATCGCTTCCCCACATGAACATGATTTTTCCCAAGTCATGTATCAATCCTGTAAGTTGCATCCAATCCGGTCTGTTATCAGCACGAATGGCCTCCGCACTTTGTATCAGGTGTTGCACATTGGGCAGATCGAGATCGGGATCGCTTACATCAATCAAACTATTTAAATGGGTCATGGCTTCCCACAGGTCCATCGGCTTATCAAAGGTCAAATATTTTTTATGCATCTGTTGTACATAATCGTACGTCTGATTTTTACGCATTTTTCGGTAATGTTCCTTCACGGCGACCGATACATCCGGGGCATCGTAATTTCTAAACGTTTTTTCTTCCATCGGTTTTACTAATATCTTTTTCTTATTTACAAATTACTGAATTCTAGACATTTCCCAATACAAAATATAAAATAACCGTGAACAGGACCAAAAATAGGCTAAATGGCTTAGCGTATTTCCATGGTTTCAAATCCAGAACATTGGCGTCCTGAATGGAAAACCGTTCCTTGGCGGGACGGTGCATAGAGGCGAGATGCATAATTCCAATATTAAGAATAAACTCAATGCCCCAAATATGTACAAAATGTAAGTTTACCTCAATTACATAGTACAGCAATACATAGAAAACAAG
>JAUIGC010000213.1 GCA_030429835.1 Bacteroidia bacterium | reverse complement strand
TGGTGAAAATCTTAACGGTTGGACCATGAAGATAAACGGATACCCGTTAGGGGAGAATTTTGGAAACACTTTTAGGGTAGAGGACAGCATCTTAAAAATACGCTATGATGCATACGGTCCCGAATTTGGCGAGCGCTTCGGTGCACTTTTCTATGATAAGGAATTGTCCAATTACAGATTAAAAGTAGAGTATCGATTTGTGGGCGAAACCGCTGCAGGTGCTCCAGAGTGGGGCTATAAGGATAGCGGGGTACAGATACATACCCAACCACCCAATACTGTTCAACTGAACCAAGGTTTTCCCATTTGTCTGGAATACAATCTACACGGTGGCAATGGAACAGAGGAAAGACCGTTAGGTGCTATTTGCGGTATTGGAATGAAGGTAGAAATAGACGGAGAGCGAAGCGACCTGTTCTGCAATCCGGCCAAAGTGGCCAAAACCTTCCACGGAGATCAATGGGTAACGGTTGAAATTGATGTTCAGGACGGAAAGATGAAGCATTTTGTGAACGGCGAGGAAATCATGAGTTACTCCAATCCCGTATATGATCCGGAAAATGAATTTGCAAGGGCTTTTATAAAAGAAGGTGATTCCACGGTAAACAGCGGATATATTTCCTTGCAATCCAACAGCCACCCTATCGATTTTAGGAAAATAGAATTGTTGCCCTATAACTAGTCCAAAACTACAACTATGAAGGTATTGGTTTCCTTGAACTTTCCCCCCTTGGGTATAGAAATGCTTAAGAAAGAAGGTTTGGATGTTACGGTTTGGACGAATGACATTCCTATGACCAGGGAACAACTCATCCAAGCCACCCAAAAACATGATGTGCTATTATCCTCTAGTATTTATGCTTTGGATGCCGATTTTTTGGAACGGAACAAACATTTAAAACTCATTTCACAGTTTGCCGTAGGCTATAACAATATCGCTATAAAAAAGGCCAAGGAACTGGGGATCCCGGTTACCAATACCCCAAATGCCATGACCGATGCCACCGCAGATATCGCTTTTGGTCTGATGATGGCAGTCTCCAGAAAAATGTTCTACATGCATAAAAAAATTATATCCGGGGATTGGGGACATTTTAGGCCGCAGGCCCATTTAGGCCTGGAGCTAAAGGGAAAAACAGTGGGTATTTTTGGGATGGGACGAATAGGAAGCGAATTCGCCAGACGCTGCCGAGGGGCCTATAATATGAAAGTCATTTATCATAACAGGACACCCAACCCAGAGATGGAAAAAGAGCTGAACGCGAGCTATGTATCCTTCGAGGAATTATTGAAAGAAAGCGATGTACTATCCGTTCATGCCGGGCTTTCAAATGAAACAAAGGGATTGTTTAATGCGGATGCCTTTTCCAAAATGAAATCTTCTGCCATTTTTATAAATACGGCCAGAGGAGGTCTACACGATGAAAAAAGCCTCATTGAAGCTTTACAAAATAAGGTCATATGGGGAGCCGGTCTCGATGTTACCAATCCAGAACCCATGAATAAAGACAATCCCCTACTGAACATAGAAAATGTAGCGATCACTCCCCACATCGGTTCCGCGACCGTTGAGGCCCGAAACGAAATGTCCAGATTGGCGGCCTTGAATATTATCCAATTTTCAAGAGGCGAACCGTTGACAAACCTGGTTGACTAAAAAATACAAAATTATTATCTCCAATTTTCCTAAGTCCAAAATCATACAAATTGGTTACCGCATCAATAATATAGGTTGAAAAAGTATCCTAGTTGTTGAATGCCCTCAGCTGCATCCAAAATAATTGCCTAAGGCTTAAATTATCGATAATGTGTCTCCCTTAAAAGCTATGATTAATCATAATCGAACAAACAGTTTTACCTGTAGTATATACTTCAACAAAAAACTTTAACCCATAGCGTTATGAAGTGATTACGTAAAGGTTAAATCCATAAATTTTAAATAATACGGTATAATAGTTGAGCATGGTTTAGGGAATATAAAATCAAAATCAACATGAAAAAAATCTTTCTATTTGCAATTCTTTTGGTCTGTCTTACCGCCTCGGCCCAAGAGCCCGAAGAAAAATTGGTCATTGAAAAAGGTCAGTTAAGTTTAAGCGGTGCAGCTGCACTTAACTTTAGAAGCTATGAAATTGAAGCAATGAATGACCAAAGGGAAGTGAACACAACAGGTGTTCAAATTGCCCCTCATTTGGGCTATCTAGTCAAAGATAATCTACAGATTGGACTTGGGTTGAGATATGCCCATAACAAAAACGAAAATGCTTTCCTGTCGCCCACAACTAATAATATCATATATAGCACAAGCAATTCAATTGGGGCGACACCCTACATACGATTTTACAAAGGAATTGGAAAACAATTATCGCTCTATGTTCAAGGTGAGATGAGCTATGATAGAATTTGGACCAATACAGATGACCCCAACTATTCAGGTAACGAATCCAAAGGTTACAATATATTCCTTGGCATACGGCCCGGAATCACATATTTTATTGGAAAGAAATGGGCCTTGGAAAGCAGTATAGGGGCATTGGGGTATTCATTTTACCAGACAAAATATGATGATGGCATAAGTAGTAAATCAAATAGTTTCAATTTAAATCTGGATGCCTCCAATATATTTTTTGGATTGGCTTATTATTTCTAAATATCATTTAAATTACTAGCGGTGGATTCGAGTTTTAAGCTCAAATCCACCGCTTTATAATCTAAGAATTCTATTTTAGAAAACTAAGTCCATTCAATCTCAATCTTATCCCCACTCTTTGCCGCTTTAAAAATGGCATCGATAATCTTCATATCCTTCACACCTTCTTTGCCATCCACAGGCACAATAGGCTGCTTGCCTTCAAAAATAAGTTCCGCCATACCGTCCATTTGCAAGGTTTGATGGGTATAATGGGGCTGGTCCAGTTCGCCCTTGTGGGTGCGACCTTGAATAGGCCCGTACCCGGTGGATGGTTTCATCTCCATCCATCCTTTGGAGCCGGTCATAAAGAAACGGTCCAGATTATTCATATTATAGGTAGATAGACAATTGGCCACGGCACCACTAGGAAAGCCCATCTGAAATTGTATGGTCTCGTCCACTCCTTCCTTAAACTTTACCGGGTCTGTTTTTGTTTCTTGGGCGGTCACCCATATAGGATCTTCACCTAGGATATATCTGGCACCATTAATGGAGTAAATTCCAATATCCATCATAGCACCACCACCCGCAAGTTCCTTATCCAATCGCCACTGGGTTGGGTCTCCGATTACAAATCCGGACTGACCTTGAAAGAATTTGGGCTGACCAAATTCGCCATCCTTGCGCATTTGGATAACATGTACCGTTTTAGGCTCAAAATGCATCCGATAACCGATCAGCAACTTAACGTTTGCCGCCTTGCACGCATCCACCATTCGCTGGCCTTCCTCGGCATTGATTCCCATAGGTTTTTCACATATTACATGTTTACCCGCTTTTGCAACTCGAATCGTCTGTTCGCAATGTAGACCGTTCGGCGTAATTACATATACCGCATCTATATCGTCATTATCCTTTATGGCATCAAAATTTTCATAATTGTAACAGTTCTTTTTAGGGATACCGTATTTGGATTGCCAATTGGTTATTTTTGACGGCGTACCACTAATGACGCCCACAAGCTTGGCCTTTTTACAATCGCGCATGGCTTCCGCGACCCTGGTTCCATAACTACCTAAACCCATAATGGCCACTCTTAGAACGGGACCATCATAATATTCTTCGGACGAAGCGAAAAGTTTTGTTGGGTTGCTCAGTAAAGAAACGCCAATGGATGAAATTGCAATATTCTCTATAAATTTTCTTCTTGATGACATAATAAATAAATTTTGACCGGTCGTATAAAAATAGTGTTTTCCATACACATAATACTACTGTCAGTCAATTATGAAGAACAAATATGTGGGTTTTGGAGGTTAGAATGATTCCATCCAACATTTTAGAATAAAAGGCGTTATCATAAAAATCAATACTTTTTTATAGTTTTATTAATTGATGAAAAAATGATTTCCCCCTTACAGTCCTTTTTTATGAAATCCCACCTGATTATATTTTTTATTTGTTTTAGCCTAAAATTCGTCTTTTGCCAAGGAGAAAAATCCCGAATTCAAATTACAAACCCTTCTCAGGCTACCGTTTGGAACATACCACAGGAAGTTGAATTGGAGTGGACTACCGCAAATATTGGCCCAGAAAAGTCCATCAGATTCTTTTTGGTCAGAAATGAAATGGTCGTACAAGAACTGGGGTCTTTTAAAAATACAGGTAACGCCAATGGGATTGAACTTGCCAAGAATATCGGTTCTGGAAATCAATACCAAGTGGTGGGCATAGAATTGTTTCCGGACGATAAATATAGTATAGCAAAATTCGTAACCCCTTTTTTTTCCATTACCAACAAAGCATCGGATGAACGGAAAAAAAGACATCAGATGGCCGAAGAAGCAAAAAGAGGACTTACAAAAAGGGAACGGAGACAACAATTAAAAGGAAAAAAGGAAAAAATTGAGTCCATCAGTATAGCATCCCCCAACAATCCTACAAAGGTAGCGCCTACCATGAGAGAGCAATTTGATGGCAGAAAAATTTCCTATACGGAAGAACTCTCCTTTGACAGTGAAAATATTACCATTAAGATATGGGACCATGGAAGGCAGGACGGTGACATTGTTTCCATCTACCTTAATGGCTCCCCAGTAGTCTCCAAACACTATCTGACCTATTACAAGCGCGAATTTAAGGTGAAGCTGAATCCAAATAAATCCAATGATTTGTTCCTTTATGCGCACAACTTGGGAGATGCCCCGCCAAATACGGTTTCGGTTGAAATTTCGGATGGAACAAAGTCGGAAAATTTAATCCTGAATTCAGATCTTCAGAGTTGTGAGGCCGTTATGATCAGTGTGAATAAGTAAAAGGAACTTACACGGTTTATTCACCTTTATAAACAAAATAAGTAAGGTTTAGTGTAATTAAAATGTACTTTTATAACAAGTGCATAATACAGATTACCATGAAAGAAAACCTGAATCCTTGGGCAAATTTTAAATTAA
>JAUIGC010000212.1 GCA_030429835.1 Bacteroidia bacterium | reverse complement strand
TACCCGTGACCAACGAAAGAAACATTCCCTTAAGGTATGGGCTTAGGCATAGGGCGGCGATAGGTATCACGGAAAAAACAGATGCCCTTTGTTTAGTGGTAAGCGAGGAAACCGGCCAGATATCCTATATTAAAAATGGGGAATTTATTTTGTTCGAATCCAGTGCACAACTCATAACACTTTTGAAAAAAGATCTGGTATAATGCAATGCAAGAATTGTGAAAATATTCTAAGGACGGATTACAGCTATTGCCCGGACTGCGGGGCGAAAGTGATACGCAATAGGCTTACCGTAAAGAATCTTTGGTACGATGCCATTGAAAGGTATTTTAATGTAGACAACACCTTTTTAAGGACATTTTTCCATCTTTTTTCAAAACCCGAATTGGTTATTACAGGATATATTGATGGAATACGCAAAAAATACCTAAATCCCATTAGTTATTTGGGTATTGCCATTACGCTTTCAGGTCTCTTGGTATTTTTCATGAGGAAGAATAGTGGACAGTTCGATATGGATATCTTAGGAACCGGCCAATCTCAACCTTGGCAAGATAAATTCTGGGATGTAATTCTAGACTACCAAGCTATTTTTTTTGTACTCTATATTCCGATGATGGCCATATCAGGGTGGCTCAATTTTCAAGCCAAAAAATATAACTTCTCCGAGAGGGTAGTAATATTCATGTACACCTTGGCACAGTATTCCTTGGGAATTTTTATACCGTCCCTGCTGATTTTAATTTTCCTTCCTAATTTCTATATGAAATTCAGTTTTATAGCATTACTTTTTATGTATCTGTATTCGGCCTATGTAATTAAAAGGATTTCCAACGAAAAGGGAATCGAGTTATGGTCGAAAGTCCTCATATTTTGGATTTTTTTCACCCTTTTTTATATGAGCCTTTCAATAATAATCCCTATAATTCTTTTAGTAACGGGAAATTTACAGATAGAAGATTTTAGACCTTTAAAATAGATTTGAATCTTATGCCACTTCCTCTGCCAAAAACTGGGCTTCATAAAGACTTCTGTAGTAACCGTCCTTTTTCAATAGTTCTTTATGGCTTCCCATTTCCACAATTTTTCCGGCATCCATTACAATAATCTTATCTGCCTTTTTTATGGTAGCCAATCGATGTGCAATAACGATGGAGGTTCTTCCCTCGGTAATTTTTTCGGTAGCCTTCTGAATCAATTGTTCCGAATACGTGTCAATTGAAGAGGTGGCCTCATCTAGGACCAAAATACTTGGCTTGCTCACATAAGCCCGTAAAAAGGCAATCAGCTGACGCTGCCCACTGGAAAGCATAGTGCCCCGTTCCTTTACATTATATCCATAACCACCAGGCAAACTGGTAATAAACTCATCCACACCAATGGCTTTTGCCGCTGCTTCAATATCACTAACCGTTACATCAGGGTTCTTTAAAGATATATTGTTCGCAATGGTATCGGCAAAAAGAAAAACATCCTGAAGGACTATGGCAATATGGGACCTAAGCGAAGCCAGTTTATAGTCTTTTATATCCACACCGTCAACTAATATCTTTCCGGAATTAATTTCGTAAAACCGATTCAATAAATTAATGATAGTGGATTTTCCAGCACCTGTAGCGCCCACAATGGCAATAGTCTCTCCAGCTTTTACATCAAAGGAAATTCCGTGCAATACCTCTTCATCCTCCAAGTATCCAAATCGTACATCTTTGAATTCAATAGTTCCTTTGACCTCATGCTTTTCAATCTTTCCGTTATCCTCAATAGCACTTTCAGTATCCAAAATCTTAAAGACCCTATTGGCAGCAACCATACCCATTTGTAGGGTATTGAACTTGTCCGCTATCTGCCTTAGTGGCCTAAACAGCATATCGATCAACATAATGAAAGCGAATACCGTACCCGCAACGTCATCGGTAATGTTGGCAACATTCTGTAGTCCGCCGTACCATACTACAAGCCCTACCGTAATAGAGGATACGATTTCAGCAATGGGAAAAAAAATAGAGTTATACCAAACTGTTTTCAACCAGGCATTTTGATGCTTCTCATTGATTTCCCTAAATTTTTTGCTTTCAATTTTCTCCCTGGTGAACAATTGTACAATCTTCATCCCGGTAATACGCTCCTGTACAAAGGAGTTTAAGTTGGAGACTTCGGCACGAACCTCTGTAAAAGCTACTTTCATGGCTTTTTGAAACAATCTGGTAGCATACAGAATAATAGGAAGCAGGGAAAAGACCAATAGGGCCAATTTCCAATTGATGTACATCATAACTCCTGCAGCCACTAACATTTTTAATAAGTCAGCAACAATAACAAAAAATCCTTGGCTGAAAATTTCCCCTATTCTCTGCATATCCGCTACCGCCCTGGTAACCAAAACACCCAAAGAAGAAGTATCAAAATACTTCATTCTGAATCCCAATATTTTTCTGAAAAGCTTTATCCTTACATCCCTAATGACCGACTCCCCCAACCAATTTGCGTAATAATTGAAGAGCAGCTGGAAAATAACTTGCCCCAATAATACTCCTAGCATGGCCAAGGTGAGATACAACAACTTATCGGCATCACTACCTTTAATGGCATCGTCAATTATTTGCTTCAATAAAATAGGGGTAAGAACCGCAAAGGCGGACAATAAAATGGCCGAAACTGCCACAACATAAAAAATCAGCTTATAAGGCCTTGTATACCTCATCAAGCGTTTAAAAAGATGTGTATCAAAGGCGTTGCCCGTATTATCACTCATTCTTATAAATAGTCTTGGGATAAATAACCGATGTCAAATATAGTCCTTTTGCCGGTACAGAAACCCCGGCTTCTGACCTATCTTTACTTTTTAAGATAGCCTTAACATGGCTAGGTGGGTATTTCTTTGCACCCACTTCCAGAAGGGTTCCAACCACCGCCCTAACCATATTTCTTAGGAAACGATCGGCAGTAATCTTAAAGACCAGTTTATCCTTATCAATGCCCCATTCTGCCGAAGTAACATCACAGATGTAGGTCCTCACATCAGTTTTTGATTTAGAAAAACACTCAAAATCCTGCCTTCCCAATAACATTTCCGCTGCTTGGTTCATTAAATCAATATCCAAGGGTGTTCTTACATAGTAAGCGGTATCCTTGTAAAATGGATTTTTTTCCCGGCAAACCCAATATTCATAGGAGCGCTCTATAGCATCGAACCTTGCATGGGCTTCGTTCTGCACGGACTTAATTTCTTGAACAGCGATATCATCAGGTAGAAAGGCATTGACTCTGTAAATGAAATTTTGAATATCACTGATTGGATCAACATCAAAATGGCCGAACATTTCCTTGGCATGAACCCCTGCATCAGTCCTTCCGGCCCCCACAATTTCAATTTTCTCTCTCAACAATTTGGTCAAAACTTCTTCCAAAATTTCCTGTACGGTGATGGCATTGGGTTGGTTTTGCCATCCATGGTACATTTTTCCGAAGTATGAAAACCGAATAAAATATCTCAATGGGATACATTAGTTTTGTAGCCGACAAAGATATTAAAACCTAAATAAGGGCAATGTCCATCCTTAATTTGTCCATCTGCATATGACCAAAATCCTACTCCTTTCCGATACGCATTCCCATATAGACGAAACTATTCTTAAATATGCGGCCCAAGCGGATGAAATTTGGCATGCGGGGGATATAGGAAACCTAAAAGTTACTGACAGCCTTTCTGCCTTAAAACCAATACGCGGGGTACATGGTAACATAGACGACCACATAATTCAAAAGGCATTTCCTTTGAACAATAGATTTATGTGTGAGGAGGTAGATGTTTGGATTACCCATATAGGAGGTTATCCACCAAAATATAATGTTAATACAAGGGAAGAGATTAAAAAAAATCCCCCAAAGCTATTCATTTGCGGTCACTCACACATCCTAAAAGTAATGTGGGACAAAAAATTGGGTGTACTTCATATGAATCCTGGAGCCTGCGGCAAGCATGGTTTTCACCAAATAAGGACCATGCTTCGCTTTACAATAGAAGGAAAGGAAATTAAGGATCTAGAAATAATAGAGCTTGGCAAAAGATAAAAACCCAGGAACTACCCTGGGTTTTCGCACTAATACTACTAAGATGTTAGGTTTAACGCAAACGATCTACAGATTTTACAAGATCTTCATCCTTTTTGATCGCCCTATTGGCAAGGGCTAAAAAAACGATAGAAAATACAGGAATCAGCATCCCAATACCCTTCTCCGAGACCGTGGTCTCTCCGGATAAATTTAGTGATCGATAAACGAAAAATCCTAGTAAAAAAAGATTCAATATCATGTTCAACCGGTTCATTACAAACTGGTTCTTTCTATTTCTAAATAAAAATATGGACCATAACGCCAAGGCACCACTAACATAAAATAATATGGAAACCAATACTTCATTACTGGCATAAACCTCCTCTCCTTTGGCGTCTGACCAAAGATTTACAAAAAATGGCAATATGCCGGCCAACAAGGCAACAATGATTAAATAAATGGTCTGTATTCTTTGGATCATACTCTTTTTTGTCCTTGGCAGCACAAAAATACAGGTCTTTTTAAGAATTATCCATCAATTAATAAAAATAATTTGTATTATTGTGTCGTTATTTATGATAGCACTTACCAAAGGGAAAACTTTCCCAACTTTATCCAATTAATTTCGATTTAGATTTCTTCTTGTCAAAAGTAAAATACACAACTTATTTATATCATTAATGTTTGAGATTTCAGAATTAAAATCAAAAAAGCTACCTGAACTTCAGGAGATAGCGAAAGGACTCAATGTTCCCAAGTTCAAGACCTTAAAAAAATTGGATTTGGTCTACCAAATTTTAGATTTACAGGCAGCCAACCCCAAGGCAGCAGAATCGGTGGCCCCTACGGAAACCGAAAAACCCAAGGCTAAAAAGCCTAGAATCTCTAGAAATAAGGCTGAAGACCAGAATAAAAAAGATACTCCCGATAAGACAACGGAAAAATCGGAACCCAAAAATAACGACTCCCAAAAGCCAGAATCAACCGAACAGAGAAAACCTAGAGCTCGACAAAAAAGCAACGAGAACGATACCAAAAGGGAACATCAAAAAAATCCCCAGCAAAATAAAAATCAGAATAATAGAAAGCAAA
>JAUIGC010000211.1 GCA_030429835.1 Bacteroidia bacterium | reverse complement strand
GCAAAACCAAATCCGTACCCAAATTTCTCAAACATAACAGTAGCGGTAACGGGAACTACGTGTGTCGTTTTCGTAACCGCCAATATAGCATAGAATATATTGGGGAGATTTAAAGAAAGAACCATAGGGAACATCCATTTTTTGAGTCCGTCCCTGGATATCAAGATACCTCCCAAAATACCCCCAAAAGAAAGCATGATAACGCCTGCTGTTCCAAAAATGGTTCCAATAAGTTCTGTGGAATAGCCAAGACCACCTTTTTCCGTACTATCGAGCATGAACGGGGCCGCCATTTTTACCAATTGGGATTCCCCGAGCCTGTATGTTAGGATAAAGGCCAACGCAATACCTATATTTTTCTTTTGAAAAAAGGTACTGAATACTTCCAAAAAGCTTTTCGGTTTTTCGGCTACATTGGCCGTTTCCGATTCATATTTTGGGGTTACCAATACATTGGATATGGACAGCAATAGCATTAAAACGGCCGCCGCAATCATAGTGATGCTCCATGCTTTTGAGTTGTCTCCATATTTGTTTTCTAGAAATCCGGCTAAAATGACTATCAATCCTTCTCCTGTAACCATGGCCAAACGGTAAAAGGTACTTCGCATCCCTACGAAAAAGGATTGTTTTTTTTCGGTCAGGCCCAACATATAGTACCCATCGGAAGCAATGTCATTGGTCGCCGATGCAAATGCGGCCATCCAAAAACAGGCCAATGTAGTGATGAAAAACATGTTGGTAGGAATGCTAAGGCCCACACCCAATAAAGCGACGGCAATAACAAACTGCATGGACAAAAACCATTTGCGTTTTGTACTTTTTAAATCGACCAAGGGACTCCAAAGCGGTTTCAACACCCAAGGTAGATACAACCAACTGGTATACAGTCCAATGTCTGAATTACTAACGCCCAATTGTTTGTACATGATTACCGAAACCGTCACCACCAACACATAGGGGAGACCTTGCGTGAAATATAGAATAGGGACCCATCCCCATGCACCCTTATCTTTTTCTGCCATACCCTGTTATTTGATTTAAATGTATGATTGTTGGTTGAGATTCACGTCCATATCGATCCAAAAATGTAATGGCAAAATCATTTCTTTTGAGAACCGATTTTGGTATTTGAACTTGGTTTGATCCGGTAGGAACAAAAATCTTGTCCAAGAGTTTCTTGCTTTTTAATTCCGATGTATTTTTTTTGCCCGATTTATACACGAGTACATACTGAATTGAATTTTTATGATCCAATGTCAGTGTTACAAAATCAGTTGATTGTTCTTTTCCGATAATGTTGACGTTTTCCAAATGCTCCTCGTAGCCATTTTTCACTTCGGGCGTTAAGGCCGGCCATTTGTAATACTTTCTTCCCAAATAGGAAACCACATCCTGATTTTTATCCATCAGGGATTTTGCACTGAATAAAATATTCCCTGATATCTCTGGAGTCTGCCGTGCCAACTTAAATTGGTTGGGTAATTCTTTCTTTTTCTCCCACGCCTGATCGCTATTATTTCGGACTTTGTACGCCCCATTCCCGATATATACATAGCTGTTTTCACTATTTTTTGCCCACCAATTCACAAGGGCTTTATGGGAGGCCACAGGAAGGTCCAAACTCCAATAAATTTGAGGGGCTATGTAATCCAGCCACCCCTTTTCCATCCAAAGTAATGGGTCGGCATATAGGTTTTCATAAGTTGTTTGACCCGCCTGGGTTTCAGAGCCCCGTGGGTCGGTAGACTTGTTCTTCCATACGCCAAACGGACTGACCCCAAAAGATACCCAAGGTTTAATATTCTTTATCGCGGTATAACTTTTTTTAATAAGGGTGTCCACGTTGCTACGTCGCCAGTCGGCCAAAGACTGCTGAGGTTGGGAACAGTTGTAAAAGGTGATACTGTCATTAAACACTTCGTCCTTAATGGTATAGGGATAAAAATAGTCATCAAAGTGAATCCCGTCAATATCATATGTGAGGGTCAGTTCCTTTATAATTGAAGTCAGTTTTTCCTGTACCTGAGGCAATCCGGGATTATAATAATATTTGGTTCCATATTTGACCATCCAATCTGGGTTCGTATTATAATCATGGTCCGGACTTAGAATATCGGTATTTAAATCAAAGGTGGCCCTGTAGGGATTTAACCAAGCGTGAAATTCCAAACCCCTTATGTGTGCCTGTTCAATCATCCAAGGTAATGGGTCATCCGCCCATTTGGTATTTTCACCTTCCTTTCCGGTAAGAAATCGGGACCATGGGGCGTAATCCGAATTATAAAAAGCGTCACCCGCCGCACGAACTTGCACAATGACGGCATTGTAATTTAAGTTTTTATAAAAATCCAAAATTCTAAGGTAGTCTTCCTTCTGTTTTTCAACGGAATCCGTTCCGTTTTTTGGCCAATCAATATTCACCACGGTGGCAATCCACACCCCGCGAAATTCCTTTTTTGGTTGGGGTATGTTGGGCTTAAAGATTCCGCAGGAACTAGCGATAATCAGAAGAAAAACGGTAAATAGTTTTTTGGGCATGGAAAAAATAAAAAAGGCCTATTTATCGAAAATAGGCCTTTTTGAATCATTTTAAAATTGATGTCTCACAAAAGCTTCCATAGCTGCGTAAGAGGACATGCCTAGGGCCTTGTATTTGTTGGCGGTATCTCTATTTCGCTCTTCGGCACGCATCCAGAATTCACGCGAATCATCTCCTTGGAACATGACGCCGTCCTTTTGGGACTGATGGCAGAAAATAGCATTTCGTTTTTTCAGTACTTGCCCCGGACTCATGGGGACGCACATTTCTATCTCATTGATATCCCATTCGTGCCAAGCACCTCTATACAACCATAACCAACAATCTTTAATAAATGGTTCCGGTTTTAGTCGTTTGAGGGCTTCCAAAACGGCATCCAAACAGACTTTATGCGTGCCGTGTGGATCTGCTAGGTCTCCAGCTGCATATATCTGGTGCGGTTTTATCTGTTTAATTATATCTACCATAAGTGCGATATCCTCCTCGGAAAGGTTGTTCTTTTTTATGGTTCCCGTCTCGTAGAAAGGTAAATCCAGAAAGTGGACATGGGCATCCTTTAGCCCCATATATCGTGTTGCCGCATAGGATTCTGACCGTCTAATGTCTCCTTTTAACCTTCGCAATTCAGGGGAATCTATTTGGCTATCCTGTTTGTTGTTGATCGAGTTGATGATTTTTTGAACTTTTTCTGATGGATTCAAGTTCATTGCGATTTCTGCGAATTTTTTGGCATCAGTATCCGAAACTGCAATGTTTCCAGATGTTTGATAGACCACATGTACCTCATGGCCCTGTTCTACCAATCTGTCGAACGTTCCTCCCATGGAAATGACGTCGTCATCCGGGTGGGGGCTAAAAATGATAACACGTTTTCTGGCAGGCTCCGCCCGTTCAGGTCTATGGGTATCGTCCGCATTTGGTTTTCCTCCAGGCCATCCGGTGATGGTATGCTGCAGTTTGTTGAATATTTGAATATTCAGATCGTAGGAGTCCTCCTTGGAGAGCAAGTCGGCCATCCCGTTGTCGTTATAATCCTTATCGGTAAGGCTTAAAACGGTTTTGCCCGTTTCTTCGCAGAGCCAAATAATTGCCTTGGCCTTGAGTTCTTCCGTCCACTCACAGGCATCCACCAACCAAGGTGTTTTGTTTTTGGTCAATTCCGATGCCGCTCCGGTATCTAAAATAAACGTACAATTGGAATGGTTTTGTAGGTAGGTGGCAGGTACCTGGGATGAAATCTCACCCTCAATGGTTTTTTTGATGATTTCCGCCTTGTTTTCTCCCCAGCCCAATAAAATAATTCTCTTGGCCTTTCTAACCGTAGAAATACCCATGGTTATCGCTTTTCTGGGAACGTTGGCGATGCCTAGGAAGGACGGCGCTGCGTCCACCCTGGTAATGTGGTCCAAGGTAATGACCCTTGTTCCTGAATTGTAGTGGGAACCAGGCTCGTTGAAACCGATATGTCCCGTTCTACCAATACCCAATAATTGAAAATCAAGACCACCGTATTCCTTAATTTTTCTTTCGTAATCCAAACAATAAGCTACCGTTTCTTCCGGAGGAACAGTACCATCCGGAATGTACACGTTTTCAGGGTCAATGTCTATATGGTTGAAAAGGTGCTCATGCATGAAATAGTGATAGCTTTGAATATTACTTTTCTCCATGGGCAAATATTCATCAAGATTGAAGGTCACTACATTTTGAAAACTGAGGCCTTCTTCCTTGTGCATTCTAACAAGCTCTTCATAAACCCGGATAGGAGAGGAACCTGTGGCGAGACCTAGAACACATGTTCTGTTCTGATTTTGTTTTTTGCGGATGAGCTCTGCAATCTCTTCCGCAACACGAATGGACGCTTCATTGGAATCCGAGAAAATTACATTGTGGATTTTTTCAAATCGGGTTTCCTCAAATTGTCCGATGGGTTGGTGGCTGATGTCCCGCTTTTTTTTGACCATGGTGGTTTTCATATAATATTGAAGTTTGACATTTTAATTCGGGCAAATATAGGCATATAATTTTATAATTTGCTGTTTTTTGCAATTTTTAAATGCCGTTTTTTGCAATAATTAACCTAAATTTAATGTTTTAAGTTCTATTACTGAATAAAACGGCATGTGTAAATTTTAGTTATCTTTGCGCTGTTTTCTATTTATACGAATACTTATGCTGAAGGAAGAACGCCAACAAATCCTCTTGAACGAAGTAGAATTGCACAATCGGATTCTATTGACGGATATTGCCGAAAGCCTAGATGTATCCATTGATACCATCCGCAGGGATGTGAAGGAATTGGATGCGGAGAACAAGCTTAAAAAGGTGCATGGTGGGGCAATCTCCCTTGGCTTTACCAATAGCAACAGTCGGAATACAAATATTTATGCCCTGGACCAAAAAGTAACCATCGCCCAAAAAGCGGCTACCTTGCTTAAGGACGGGGCGGTAATTTTCATAGATGGGGGCACCACCTGTTTGGAACTGGTACGCTTGATACCAGATAATCTAAAACTGACTTGTTTTACTATCAGTTTGCCCGTGGCCATGGAACTGTCCCACAAACCGAATGTTACGGTAATCTCCATCGGTGGTCAGATTTCCAAGGAAGC
>JAUIGC010000210.1 GCA_030429835.1 Bacteroidia bacterium | reverse complement strand
GGGGTTTTGGCCATATTTTTTGGTTTTTGGTTGGGCTTGGCCTTGGTCGCCTTCGGATTCTTTGGGTTGTGGTTTGGTTTTAAGGCTATAGAAAATTTCAGGGTTTCCATAAATCGTTATCAGGTATCGGTTTCGAAAAAACTAGCAAACATTGGTATTTCCGTTTTGGTCCTTGTTATTCTCCTTGCGGAATATTGGAGGCCCTTGGGCTTTGATCGGGGATTGGTTATAAATTTCATTTTCGTTGCGATTATTTGCTTTGGTCTATTGGGGATTTTCTCTTTATTCAAAACATACTATTCCAAAATCCTGCAGTGGGCGCTTGAAAACAAAGCACTTTTTATATTAATACCTTCCACGGTATTGGTCTTGGGAATATGGATCATGAGAAATACGGGCAAGGAATTTATGCCATCACTTAACGAAGGTACATTCCTATTGATGCCGACTTCCCTGCCCCACGCAGGTGTGGCCGAAAACAAACGTGTTTTGCAACAGTTGGATATGTCCGTGGCCAACATCCCCGAGGTGGAGACTGTGGTAGGAAAAGCAGGGAGGACCGAATCGGCTCTGGATCCCGCACCACTCTCCATGTACGAAAACGTCATTCAATACAAGTCGGAGTTTATGCGAAATACCGAGGGTAAAAGGCAAAGGTATAAACTGAACGAAGATGGACTTTTCGTTTTGAAAAATGGAAAGCTTCATGTTAACCCGAACAATCCTATAGACAATAACGGCAAGTATGATGCTGGCCAACTGGTTGAAACGGTATCTCGGGAGGATTTGATTGAAGATAGCAATGGGGATTATTTTAGAAACTGGAGACCGGAAATTAATACTCCGGATGATATATGGAATGCAATTATCTCCGCCACCAGATTGCCAGGTGTAACCTCGGCACCTAAACTTCAACCCATAGAAACTAGGTTGGTCATGTTGCAGACCGGCATGCGCGCGCCCATGGGTATTAAGGTCAAAGGTCAGGATTTGCAGCAAATTGAAAGTTTCGGTCTGCAGTTGGAAGATGTCCTTAAGGAGGCTGAAGGTGTAAAGCAACAGGCGGTATTTGCGGACCGAATCATTGGTAAGCCCTATTTGCTTATCGATATAAAAAGGGAACGGTTGGCGCGATATGGTATCTCCATAATGGATGTTCAAAATATCTTGGAAGTCGCAGTCGGCGGTATGCCCTTGACACAAACGGTAGAGGGTAGGGAAAGATATGCCGTCAGGGTTCGGTATCCGCGTGAGCTTAGGGATAATCCTACCGACCTAAAGAACATTTATGTTCCTGTAGAAAATGGAAGTCCTGTACCCCTTGGTGAATTGGTAGACATTCGATATGAAAAAGGACCTCAGGTCATTAAAAGTGAAGATACTTTTTTGGTAGGTTATGTGCTGTTCGATAAGCTGGACGGGTTTGCTGAAGTGGATGTCGTTGAAAATGCCCAGGCTTTAATACAGGAAAAAATCAATAATGGAGAGTTAAAGGTGCCTAGCGGTATAAGCTATAGGTTTACGGGTACTTACGAAAACCAATTAAGGGCAGAAAAGACATTGTCCTTTGTAGTTCCCTTGGCCTTGTTGATTATATTTCTAATACTTTACTTTCAATTTAGGTCGGTCACCACATCTTTAATGGTGTATACCGGTATTGCCGTAGCTTTTGCCGGTGGATTTATCATGATTTGGCTTTACGGACAGGGTTGGTTCTTGAATTTCACCTTGTTCGGGGAAAACCTTCGAGATTTATTTAACATGAAGACCATCAATTTGAGCGTTGCTGTTTGGGTCGGTTTTATTGCCTTATTTGGAATTGCTACGGACGACGGGGTGATTATGGCTACCTACTTGACGCAGACTTTTGAAAGGGAAAACCCCAGGAATGTAAAGGCGATTCGTTCAGCAGCCTTAGAGGCGGCCAACAAACGAATTCGGCCTTGTTTAATGACCACGGTCACCACTATTTTGGCTTTGTTGCCCGTCATGACCTCTACAGGGAAGGGAAGCGATATTATGATTCCTATGGCCATACCCATTTTTGGGGGAATGGTAATAGATATAACCTCTTATTTTCTAGTGCCTGTGCTGTATAGTTGGCAGAAGGAATATCAATTTAAACGAGCTAACAAATGAGAACACTACCTATTTTATTTCTGATACTGTTCGAATTTAACCTAAATGCGCAAAGTCTGGAATCCTATTTGGAAGAGGCAGAAGCTAATAATCCAGAAATACAGGCTTATGAGCTACGATATAACATTTCCAAGGAAAAAGGGGGAGAGGCTAAGAGCTTGCCCAACACATCTATTAGCGCCGGTTATTTCGTAAGTGAGCCGGAAACCCGTACCGGGGCACAGCGTACCCGACTTTCCGTTGCACAGATGCTTCCTTGGTTTGGAACGATTACGGCTAGGGAAAGCTATGCAAACTCCCTTGCGGAAGCGGATTATTTGGATTTGGCTATAGCCAAAAGAAAGTTGGCATTATCGGTAGCTCAATCCTATTATGAACTCTATGTTTTAAATGCGAAGCAAATAGTTTTAAGGGAAAATATGCAGTTGTTGGATACTTATGAACAACTGGCTTTGACCTCCGTAGAGGTGGGAAAAGCTTCGGCCGTGGATGTACTGCGTTTGCAAATTCGCCAGAATGAATTACAGCAACAAATTGAGGTTTTGGAGCAAAAGGCCTTGGCGGAAAAGACTAACTTCAATGGACTAAGAAACCAGGAAAAAGGTCTTACCGTAGCGGTTGTATCACAACTCGATATACCCTTGGAAGACGCTATGTATGAGAATCAGCACTTGGGATTGAATCTTGAACTTTTGCGGTATGACAGATTGTATGAGTCGGTCACTAAATCGGAACTATTAAATCAGAAACAGAGTGCCCCGAGTTTTGGGGTGGGGCTGGATTATGTTGCCGTTTCCGAAAGGCCAAATATGGATTTCAGTGATAACGGCAAGGATATTGTCATGCCAATGGTTTCCCTGTCCATTCCCTTATTTAATTCATCCTTTAAATCGGTATCCAAACAAAATGAACTTCGGCAAAAAGAACTTCAATCTCAAAAACAGCAACGGTTGAACGTACTGGAAACTACTTTAGCAAGGGCTATTTCCCAGAGGAATCAAGCAAGGATTGCATACAATACCTCGAGGAAGAATTTGAAGCAGGCGAAGGATGCAGAGGAAATACTTACCAAAAATTATGAAACAGGTACCATTGATTTCAATGATGTTCTGGATATTCAGGAATTACAGCTCAAGTTTCAGGTAAATCAATTGGAAGCTATAAAATCGTATTACGAACAAAGTGCAATAATTAACTATTTAATTCAATAACAACAACTATGAAAAAAGTAACCATGTCCTTAATGGCAATTATTTTAATGATATCCCTTGCCTGCAAGGAAGAAAAGAAAGTTGCCGAACCTTCACCTCAAGAACCTATGGTAGAAGAACAGGCCAAAGATATGGCAGTGGCATCTTTTGATGATAAAGGGGCCCATTCATTATTTGAAGAGTATCAAAAATTAAGGGTAGCCTTGGTAGAAACTGCTCCAGATAGGGCCAAAACGGCAGCTGAAGAAATGAAAGCTACTATAAGTGAGAGTTACAGTGAAATAGGCACTTTGGCCGATGAAATTTCCAAAGCGGAAGATGTTGAAAAACAGCGTGAACTATTTTCCCAACTTACGGAAAAGGTAGAGCCTGTTTTCAAAGGATCCATTGAAGGCGGCGTAATCTATAAGCAATTTTGTCCGATGGCCTTTGAAGGAAAGGGGGGATATTGGATTTCAGATGCATCGGAAATAAGAAACCCGTATTTTGGGGATAAGATGCTTACCTGTGGAAAGGTGACCGAAACCATACAGTAACGAAATATTATGAGCAACTTTTTTAAACAGTGGGGTGAAGCGGCTTATACGACGACCGGATTTTTCTGGATGGCCCTTTGGGCTTTCATTTTGGGTTATGTCATAAGTAGTATGATACAGATTTTCGTGACCGAAAAAAGAATGCAGAAAACCATGGGAAAAGATGAGTCCAAGAGTGTGCTGTTGGGTACATTCTTTGGCTTTATTAGTAGTTCCTGTAGTTTCGCGGCTTTGGCAAGTGCAAAATCACTATTTAAAAAAGGAGCAAGTTTTGTGTCCTCCATCGCTTTTTTATTAGCTTCTACAAACTTGGTCATTGAACTGGGAATTATCATTTCCATTTTCTTGGGATGGCAGTTCGTGGTTGGTGAATATATCGGAGGGTTATTATTGATAGGTATTTGCTGGATTCTTATAAGGGTAATCAACCCAAAAAAACTTATCGATGCCGCACGTAAAAATCTGGAGACTAAGGATGATGGCGGTTCCATGGATGATTCCAAGGATTGGAAAAAACAGATTAGAAAGGAAGATAGTTGGGCAAGGGTCGGTAAAAAATATAAGATGGAATGGCAGATGGTCTGGAAAGATGTTACCGTCGGTTTTACCATAGCGGGCATCGTGGCCGTATTTGTTCCCGATGCTTTTTTTCAGACCTTGTTCATTAATAGTGGCCAAGGCAGTACCGATTTCTCATTTTTTGAAATTTTGGAACATATAATTGTGGGACCGGTCGCGGCATTTCTAACCTTTATAGGTTCTATGGGAAATATACCATTGGCCGCCTTACTTTTTGGAAAGGGAGTAAGTTTTGCTGGGGTAATGGCCTTTATTTTTAGTGACTTGGTAGTCTTTCCCGTACTTCGGATAAATGCAAAGTATTACGGTTGGAAGATGTCCTTTTTCATCCTTTTTTTACTGTTCACAGCGTTGATAGGTGCTTCGTTGGCACTTCATTATAGTTTTGACTTTTTGAATGTTTTACCGGACCCCTCCCAAGTTAAAATTCAGGATAGTACGTATTTTAAGATAGACTACACCTTCTTTTTGAATATTATATTCCTAAGTGTTTCAGGGTATTTAATTTATTTGGGATTTTTCAAGAAAAAGGACGTGGAGCATTCCATGAGCGAAATGGCCCCTAAAAGCAAAATTTTGGAAGCTGTTTTGAAATATGCGGCTTATGTCTGTTATATATGGTTAATAGGAGGACTTATCATTAAATATTTAATTCAATAGAAATGGAACATACATATTATATAAAAGGAATGACCTGTGGCA
>JAUIGC010000209.1 GCA_030429835.1 Bacteroidia bacterium | reverse complement strand
ATACCTGATAACGATTTATGGAAACCCTGAAATTTTCTATAGCCTTAAAACCAAACCACAACCCAAAGAATCCGAAGGCGACCAAGGCCAAGCCCAACCAAAAACCAAAAAATATGGCCAAAACCCCCGAAGCTATAAGAGCATAGTTCCAAACTTTGCGGAATGGCAATTGTCTTTTTGATTTTTTAAAAAGGAATGCAGCAAAGGGAGGAATCAAAAACAAGGCGATTACTAGAGAGGCGGATAAAGCCATGGTTTTGGTAAAGGCCAAGGGTCTAAACAATTTGCCTTCCGCACCTATCATGGTAAACACAGGGATAAAACTTATAATGGTTGTCAACACCGCTGTAAGGATAGCTCCCGAAACTTCGGAAGTCGCATTATAGACGATTTCATTCGTTGTGAGGTGACTCCCATCTTCCCGAATTCTCAGTTTTTCATCCTCCAAATGCCGTATCATATTTTCGGCCAGTATCACCCCAACATCGACCATGGTACCTATGGCAATAGCAATACCGGATAATGCTACGATATTGGCATCCACATCAAATAATTTCATGGTGATAAAAACCATAAGAATGGCCACGGGTAACAGTGCAGATATAAGTAGCGATGCCCTTAGGTTAAAAACCATAACGATGATTACCAAAATGGTAATGAGTACCTCCAAGGTCAGGGCCTCGTTTAAAGTACCCAAGGTTTCCTGGATCAATTCCGTGCGGTCATAGAAAGGAACAATGGTCAATTGCGAGGTACGCCCGTCAGCTAAAACTTTAGAAGGTAGTCCGCCACTCAATTCCTGGATCTTGTCCTTTACGTTGGTTATCACTTCTAAAGGATTGGCACCATATCTGGCCACAACAACACCACCAACGACCTCTGCGCCCTCCTTGTCCAATATTCCCCTTCGGCTAGCAGGTCCTAAATGTACCTTCGCAATATCCTTGATACGAATGGATGTAAAGTCTTCGGATGCAACTACGGCATTTTCAATATCCTCTAGGGATTTTATATATCCCAATCCTCGAATTAGATATTCGACCTGGTTCATTTCCAAAGTTTGGGCTCCTAAATCTTGATTGCTCTGCTTTACGGCCTCCACAACATCGGTAAGCCCAATACCGTACTGTCGCATCAATTCCGGGTCCACATCCACTTGATATTCCTGAACATACCCACCAATGGAAGCCACCTCTGAAACCCCACCGGCAGCCGACAAACCGTATTTTACATAGTAATCCTGTATGCTTCGAAGTTCCTGTAAATCCCATCCACCGGTAACATTACCTTCTTCGTCCCTACCTTCCAAGGTATACCAGAATATCTGTCCCAATCCGGTAGCATCCGGACCTAATGTAGGGGTTACCCCTTCCGGCAACAATCCGTTTGGCAGCGAATTGAGCTTTTCCAGAATTCTACTGCGGGACCAATAGAACTCTACCTCTTCCTCAAAAATGATATAGATACTGGAAAAACCGAACATGGACGAACTTCGGACGGTTCTAACTCCAGGAATCCCCAGCAAGGAACTCGTTAATGGGTAGGTAATCTGATCCTCTATATCCTGTGGAGAGCGCCCTTCCCATTTCGTGAAAACAATCTGTTGATTTTCACCAATATCTGGAATGGCATCTACTGCAACCGGATTGGTGGGTAGAATACCTATATTCCAATTAAACGGGGCGTTCACTATACCCCATCCTATAAATAGTAGGAGCATGAGAACCGCAATCAGTTTATTTTCTATGAGATATTTTATGCCTTTATTCAGCATATACTTTGATAATTAGACAGTTAAACATTTTCAAGTCTTGAAATAGTAAATAACAAAACATGCCCGGAAACCCTTAGCTACCAGGAAAAAAATTAATGTCTAAAAATCAAATGAGGAAGGTCTGGTCCAGAACCTGGACATCCCTGATTAAGGGAGGAGGGGAATAATCCTTAAAATGTACTTTTTCTTGATGCCTGCTTTCAAATAAATGGGCATAAGTATATACGAAGGAGGTAATAAGCAACTGTTTATCAAAAGATAATTGGTCGAAGGAAATTTGTAATTCGTCCTGACCCGCAACAGATAGTTCGACATCGGAACAGCAATCCATTTTCATTTCCATCATAGCCCATTTGGCCATTTCATGAGAAACCTTTGGTTGCATCATACAACGTTCCACATCTCCTGAAAGGCTAAAATCCATAAGATGGTCTCCACAATAATGCATGTCTACCGAGAACGATGTCGTGGTAAACAGCACTAAAAGTGCCATGGAAATGGATATAATTTTTCGGAAGACCTGCTTCATATGATTACAAAAGTATGAAAATATTGTATTGGTTATGTTTTTGATTACCAAATCATCGTATAAATCATGTAACGTTTAAATCCCGAAGATATTTGATAATCAATCAATTGAAAAAACGGCTTATGAAGGTTCATCTATTTGAATTCTCATTAAAACCACCAAGAAGATGAAGAAAAATCAATTTTTTAGACCAAAAAAAGAAAACCTTTTAAAAAATTAAATCGAAAATGCAGTAACTTCAAGGCCTTTATAAAATACTATTTGATATGAATTCTAAACTCAACCAGTCTAAACTTTCTAAAAGATTTTTTATAAGGTTTGCAAGCATTTTGCTTATTTCGATTTGCCTAATTGGTTGTAAATCTGAAACAAAGTCAGAAACTAAAGAGAAAGCGGGGCGGCCCAATATTGTGTTTATCATGTCGGACGACCATGCCTATCAAGCTATTTCTGCGTATGACAATAGCTTAATCGAGACACCCAACATTGATAGGATTGCCAAAATGGGCATGTTATTTACCAATGCCAGTGTTACCAATTCTATTTGTGCTCCTTCTAGAGCTACTATTTTAACCGGAAAGCACTCCCATATAAATGGCAAGATTGACAATGTCTCCCCTTTCGACACTACTAATGTCACCTTTCCACAACTATTGCAAAAGGCGGGTTACCAAACCGCCATGTTTGGTAAGTTACATTTTGGAAACAACCCAAAAGGTTTTGACCAGTTCAAAATATTACCGGGCCAGGGTTCTTATTACAATCCAGATTTTATCACAAAAAATGAAGGTGAAATCAACGTAAAGGGATATGTAACAGATATTGTAACGGACATGACCCTAGAATGGCTGGAAAATGAACGTAAAAAAGATTCGCCCTTTATGCTCATGTACCTGCATAAAGCCCCACACCGGTCCTGGTTGATGGCGGAACGACATATGGAGGAATACACGAATAAAACTTTTCCAGAACCCAAAACCTTGTTCGATGACCATGAAGGAATGCCCGCGGCTAAGGTGGCCGAAATGAAAATAGACGGCGATATGGGTTGGGCGGCCGACAGCAAGCTCTATCCTGAAGTTATGGATCAATTAGGGTTGGAAGAACAAATTGGTTTTGACAAGCGCAGATACGAAATGACGGTTGGAAGATTAGACTCCACCCAAAAAGCAAATTTTGATACATACTATAGAAAAGTAGCGGAAGATTTCATTGAACAATATCCAAACATGACGGAAAAAGATATTGCCAAATGGCGCTATCAAAGATATATGCAGGATTATTTGGGGACTATCAAGTCCGTAGATGAGAACGTGGGTCGGGTTTTGGATTATTTAGAAGCCAATAACATGATGGATAACACGATTATTGTGTATACGTCCGACCAAGGTTTTTACCTTGGGGAACATGGTTGGTTCGACAAAAGATTCGTGTACGACGAAAGTCTTAAAACCCCGCTTTTGATTTCTTGGCCAAATCGTGTAAAACCAGGAAGCGTATCGGATGAACTTGTCCAAAACCTCGATTTTGCCGAAACATTCTTGGATGTGGCCGGGGTAGAACAACCCGAGGACATGCAGGGAAAGAGTTTGGTTCCCGTTCTTACCGGTGATATGGAAAATTGGAACAGGGATGCCGTTTACTATCACTATTACGAACATCCTTCCGAGCACAACGTCAACAGGCACTATGCAGCCATTACCAAGGACTATAAATTGATTCATTATTATTTCGATATGGACTATTGGGAATTGATTGACAGGAAAAAAGACCCTTTGGAACAGCACAATTATTATGATGATCCGGCCTATGCAGAAATACAAAAGGATCTGCACCAAAAATTGGATGCATTACGTGAACAATATGGTGACTCTGAAGCACTCAGTCAAAAGTATATAGACGAATTTATGCCACTCGCAAAAGAGGGTAAAGTATATGGCGTTGAAGATGATATTTTGAAGCCTATGGTAGAAAAATGGGAAAGTTCAAAGAAAGAAGATTGATAGTTTCAAAGGACTGAATATCCTTTTCTCGTTTAAAAATGCGAAAGCCTACCGTTACAGGTAGGCTTTTGAATTACCGTACTAGTCTTTGTTTTGACATTTAGCCATTACCGTATAGCATTAGGCGCCATAAACAAATCCGTTATTTAAGAAACCCATTTAAACAGGTGTCAACGCAATTTAAAAATCCGTTCTGTGGCAACCCACTTTTCACCTTCCAATGCGGAGGGTAATGCTTGCTGAAATTTCCACATCAACTGTTCCCATTCTTGAACTTTCGGATTTCCTTGGTCCATTTTTTTCTTTCGTTCCGGATTAAAAGTTTCGTCCACCTCTATAATCATGAACAAGTGATTTTCCACCAAATAGATTTCCATATCCACAATACCGGCAGCTTTAATGCTATTCGTAATTTCTGGCCAAACTTTGCCTTCCGAATGATATTCCCGGTATTGTGCTATTATCTTTGAATCCTTTACCAAATCACAGGCATAACAAAAACGTCTCGTAGTTTTCATTGATTAAATGTTATATTTTGCGTATACGTTTCGGGCATAAATCGCCACCAAAACAAAACAGCCCAACGGCAACACAAAGGAGAAGTTAACTTCAGGTACACCCAATATATTGACATCGGTATAACCGGTTCCGCCCAAATCCAAAATAAGACCTTGCAGGGTTGGCATTAACGCACCTCCCACTATTGCCATGACCAAAAATGCCGCCCCGAACTTGGAATCATCACCCTGACCTTCCAGTGCAATTCCATAGATGGTTGGAAACATTATTGACATAAAAAAAGAGATTCCTACCAGGGCATAAAGTCCAACTATTCCCGGAACAAATATGGTGACCAAGGTGCATATCGAAGCAC
>JAUIGC010000208.1 GCA_030429835.1 Bacteroidia bacterium | reverse complement strand
CGTATCCGAATTCAACTGAACTAGTTCATGACAAATAGATTTGTTAAAAATTGCAGGGACCCCTACTCTATTGGTATAGCTACTTGCAATTATACTGTATTTTTTAGTTTTAAAATGATCAATAAGCCTTTGGAGATACACTGAGGTAATCAGGGGCTGGTCCCCCAAGCAAATAAGAATCCCATCAATTGAAGGATTGGTATGCAATACATGTCCTACACCTTTGGCGATGCTATTTCCCAAACCCTTCTCCCAAGTAGGGTTTTCAATCACATCGAATGGTTCATCATCAAAATGCAGCATCGGTATAATTTTGTCCGAATTCGCGCCCAAGACCAAAACCAACTGGTCCGGGTCAACTTCTTTAACGGTTCGCAAGACATGTTGCAATAAAAAGCTGTTTTTCCAAGGTAATAGTTGCTTTATTTTACCCATTCTGGAAGATTGTCCCGCCGCCAAAACAACAACCGCTATGTTCAAAGAGTGGCTCAATTATGAATTCCTTCTTTTTTATTTTTTAACATCATAGGTTCCTGATTTCGTATCACGGCCAGTATTTCCGCCATAATGGCTATGGCAATTTCTTCTGGAGCCTCGGCACCTATATTTATACCCGCTGGGCCATGGATTTTATCAAAAAAATCAAAATCATCATCGGGATATAGCTCAATGTATTCATTGAACAACTTTTCCCTTCGTTTTGAAGGCCCAAGTAATCCAAAATACATGGGATTACATTCCTTTACCCTATGGAGATATTTTAGATCTTTTACGTAGCTATGGGTCATTAGCACCAATGCGGTTTGATCATCGATTTTTTCAACGGGTACTTCCAAGGGTTCTACGTCCCATAGTTCATCGATTCCGGGGAAGTCCGCTATCGTCTTTCCTTCGGCGGGCACAACGCTTACAGAAACTTCCCAGCCCATTTCTAGAGCGATTTTGGATAGTTTCACCGCGTCGTGCTCCCCACCAATAATGGCAAGCTTATAACAAGGATTTAGGACTTGTACGTAGGAAAAATGATTATTTTCGTCTGATATGGTATTCAAGGATATTCGGTCTTTTCCAAAAACAAAAACGGATCCCATATCTGGATGCTCGCCGTATTCCTTCTCATAATAGGAACAGATAGAAAAAGATGTTCTATCCTGGATTGCCCTATTGAATCCTTCAACCAATTCTATACTAGGTTCAAAAGGCTCGATTAAGATATAAAGGATTCCTTCGCATCCCAAACGGAACCTACCGTCATAGGTCATTACTTTTGGTCGTCCCGTTTTAAATACACTGGCGGATTGAAATAGGACTTCCTTCTCCACGCATCCACCACTTACCGCACCAACCATTTCTCCATCTTCGCAAATTAACATGCGCACACCGGGTCTCCTATACGAAGAACCATCCAAGGCAACGACCGTGGCCAATACTGTTTTTAGACCTCCAGTATGGAACTCCTTATATTCCCTGAAAATTTTTTTTAGTTCGTGGGTCATCTTAAACCAAGGGATAATGTAATTTTGTCCTCCAAAATAAGGAAATTACCTATTCCCACCTGTTTTTTAAAGGGAAGGGCTCTTCTTTAACATTCTTTAACATAAAATTTTTATTTCCCGATAATTTCTAAGCGGAAACAGCGTTCTGCTTGATGAACTCAAAATGTATGAACATGAATTTAGTCCTAAAAACCTTTGGTTTTTTATTTGCAATTTCCCTTTTCGTTTCGTGTGGTAATGCCGATGATGATGTTGATCTAAATCTCAATTTTGGGGATGGCCTAGGTAAAGGGTCTCCCGTTGATGACTGTTTGGGATTGGATGAGGGAGAGCTTGTCCTTTCCATCCAAGATCAGTATACTACCCTACCAGGCAAAGTTTCTATTTTCTTTCGGGTGTCCGATACCAATGGAAATCCAGTTCCTGGTCTACAAGCAGATCAATTTACCATTTATGAGCAAGGAAGGAACGATGATTGTTTCAATACTATTTCGTCTTCTGAATCCTTTGCGCGTATTTCTCCAAACTCACAGATTTTTACGAACAATACGCTTTTAGTACTGGATTTAAGTAACAGTGTATTGGAAAGCAGTTTGCAAGAGTTAAAAATGGCAAGTGCAAGTTTCGTGGAAAATGTAATGCCCGCAACATCGCAGGAATCCTTTCAAATGGCCATTTATTGGTTTGATGGTGAAAACGAACTTCATTTATTGAACGAACTTACCTCTTCCAAAGAGGAACTTATAGCTTCAATCAATGGGATTACGGACAATATTAGCTCTGACCCCTCCACGGATTTGTATGGTGCGGTAATTAAGTCAACGGATATCGCTACCGATTTAATAAACAAGACAACTTCCGGTGATAAAATCGGAGCAGCTTCCGTGGTTATTTTTACGGATGGTACAGATCAGGCTTCCAGATATACGGAAGATGCCGCTTTAAAGAAAGTAAATAATGCCAATTCCAACATTTCCTTCTTCAGTATTGGTTTGGGAAGTGAAATTGACACCCAAGTGCTTATGGATATAGGAAAGACGTCCAGCGTATTTGCAAGTAACAAAGATGACCTGGAAAATACCTTTAATGAAATTTCCGAAAAGGTTTCAGAACGTGCCAATAGCTTTTATTTATTCGAATATTGCAGTCCAAAAAGGGATGGCAGCGGTGAGAATAATTTGGCCATTGAAGTGAATACGGGAACTAAACAAGGAGCGGTACAAACCAAATTCAATGCCACAGGATTCACCGGTGGATGTGAATAAAACGATAAAATTCCAATTAAAAAAGAGGCATTAATCGCCTCTTTTTTGTTTTAAACATAGAAACAGAACACTTTGTTAATCAATTTTTTATATAGAAAAAAATCATTTTCAACAGGTCATTCCAAAATGTAAAACATCCAGTTTCCGAATCTTTTCGTACATAAAAGTGAAAGATTATTAATAATTAAATACACTTTTGAAATGAAAAAATTATCAATTATTGGGGTAGCTTCCATAGTACTTTTATCATCTTGTGTTTCCAAAAAGAAATATGTCGCTTTGGAGGACAACTTGGCCCAAACTCAAAGTAGACTGACCAAAACTCAAGTTGAGAAAGAAGAATTGGAAACTAAAATGGCCAAAATTGAGGCTCGTGTAGAAGAGTACAATTCCAAGATAAATTCCCTTAAAGAAATCAATGACACTCAGTATACATCAGTAGATGATGTAGCGGTCATGAGCAACAACACCAAGGAAAATATGAGAAAGACCTTGCAAAAGGTTGATCCTGCCAAACTTGCCGAAGCCAAAACATTACAAGATTCAATGAATCTGGCAGTGTCCTACAAGTTAAAGCAATCCATTGCCGATGAAGGAGAGGATGTAGACGTAAGCATTGACAAAACAGTGGTCATGATCAACATTTCGGACGAATTGTTGTTCAATACCGCAGGATATAGGGTTAGTAACAAGGCGGACAATGTTTTGAAAAAATTGGCCGATGTTATTAATTCCGAACCAAGCATGGAGGTTATGGTAGAAGGGCATACGGATTCCAGAACCATTAACACGGCCCTATTTGAGGACAACTGGGACTTAAGTGTAAAAAGAGCCACTTCCATTGTTCGTGAACTACAGAACGAGTACAATGTAAATCCAAAGCAATTGATTGCTGCCGGTAGAAGTAGTTATCTTCCATTGGTTGAAAACGATAGCAAGGAGAATATGGCTAAAAACAGAAGGACAAAAATTGTTATCCTTCCCAATTTGGACAAATTCTTTGCCTTGATGGATGCTGAGGATACAGCCAGTATCGACTAAAATATCTCTATTTTGATTTAAAGGGTGGCAGTAGCCACCCTTTTTTATTTCAAGAAATCGTGGTAGGGTTTTGTGGTCTGATAATTGTTTATATATTATAACAACCCCAAAGAATACAGAACCTAAACATCCTAAAGGCTATGAATGTGTTTAACTTAAAAAGAAGAAGTCATGGATGTACTCAACGAAATTTATCAAAAAAGTGCCTTGGGCATTTTACCTGAACCTATAAAAAGTTTTATTCTTTTCATATTTTCAGCCATTGTAATCCTATTAGCTACCATGTTATATGTATTACTCAAGCATGGTCTTTATTTAAATATCCAATTTGGTTACTAACATACCTTATCTAAAAATCATGGCATTAGGTATATTCACGTTTTCCGATTCCAAATCGATAAGAAAACCGTTTATGACGGCATGTGTAAATTCACCATCTTTTTTTAGGAAAAAGGTAGGGTTAATACCTGGTTGTAGCCTAAAATCCGGTCTCTTGTAATTCTCTCCTACCAAATGCAAGGGAACGGGTGAATTCAATAATTTTTCAGGAATATTGGCCACCTTTATAAACCCAAAACCTTGTGACAAAAGCTCTTTAAAATTCAAGGTCTTCACTTTCTCTATGTCGGAAACCGTTTGCGGATAAACCTTGCCTCGTACGATTTGATAACCTTTTGCATCAAAGGTTTCGTAGCCATAATAGGTAGATAAATCCCCTTGATCCCAAATCCTACTACTGTACCAAAAATCGTTATGGTCCTCATAATCTACTTCTACCTGATTGATGCCCAAATCCAGTATATAATCCTTTCCCAATAGATCATAGGTGGCACCAACAATCTTTAAATCGAAAAGCATTCGGTTATTTTCTGGTATTTTCTCATACTCCGCAATATCGATTTGCTTATAATTTTCCTTGGCAATCGTATAAATGGCGGATAAAATGGAGACATAGTTCAATTTTCGTATCTCTTGTTTTTCCGGGTCATTGGGATATCCCCCAGATTCTATCAAAATGGTACTGGTGCCCCATTTTTGAATATTGTCGCCAAACGCACGGGGTTCAAAATCGTCATTATAGCGCCCTACTTGACCTGGAGCATATTTCTGAAGGATATCGTTCATAAAAACAATAATTTTCATGGCATTGCCACGTACTTCGTTTATATCCTTTTCATAATTGTACGCCGGTGCCAAATAGGAAATTGTAGCGGGCTTTTCTGTTCTTTCGGCATTGTAGTAGGTACTTTGGTCGTGTAGGTTAAATCCAAAGTCGGCTTCCAAACTATCGCGAACGCGTTTCAGCGTTTGACTTTCCGGTGATTGTAACCGTAAAGCATCCCTGTTGATATCTATGCCTAATAGATTACGTCGTTGAAACAGTTCAGCCCCATCCGGAT
>JAUIGC010000207.1 GCA_030429835.1 Bacteroidia bacterium | reverse complement strand
CATAGGTAACCGAATCGCTCAGCTTTGCATTGGGTTCAAACAAAACCTTTACCAAAGTTCCTTTTTTCTGGTCCGTGGAAACCACAAGACTTTTATCGGTACCTCGCAAAGTGCCGGATTTGGAAGTATCATATCTAAAACCCTTATAACTGATATTGCTTCCCGTCCCATACTCAATTTCATGTTTGTCCAATAGATTGGCCAAAGCTTCCAGCTTATCCGCATTTCCATTTAGGATATAGCTTTGCTGTTTGAAATTTTTCTGCTGGTAGAACTTTTTGAATTCCGAGTTTAATCGATCTACATTTTTGCTCGCCACTTCAACGGTAGAAATGCCTGTAGTGTAATGATGCGCAATACGGTCTTTTAGAGTTAGGGTGTCACCAATGCTTGTAATTATACCCAATCCGGCCCTGCCGCTACCTCCTTGCTCGTAGGTCATTCCTATACCTCCATTATAGGTGGGATAGGTATCCCCATAGCTGGGATAGAGAAGGTCGAACCTTTCTTTGGTGAAATAGAACCAGCCTTTGGCATCAAAATAATTTGCATGGTTTTTACCGACGGTCTCCTGGAACTCGCGTTGAAAATCCGTAATTACTTCATGATAAGGTTCCGCTGCAGGTGCAAAGTAGTACGGATTGTCCACGCCTTGCTCATGGAAATCTACATGTACATGAGGCAACCACTTGTTAAACTGCTTTAGTCGCTGCTGACTCTCCACTTGGGTAAGCCAGGCCCAGTCGCGGTTGAGGTCGAACATATAATGGTTGCTTCTTCCGCTCCACCAACCCTCGTGATGTTCCTTACTGTTTGGGTCAACGTTGTACGGTGTATTTTTATATTGGTTGTACCAATTTACATAACGGTCCCTACCATCTGGGTTTATACAGGGATCCATGATGACCACAAGATTTTCCAAATAGTCCTTTTTGGAGGTCAGCAGGTCATAAATCGTCTGCATTGAAGCCTCGGTACTCACACTTTCGTTCCCGTGGACATTATAACTTAACCAAACGATCGCTTTGGAAGGAGAACCACTACCATCTACATTTTTAAGATGTTCGGCCCTAATTTCCTCAAGATTGTTCATGTTGGCCTCCGTAGAAAGGTATGCAAGTAACAATGGCCTACGTTCGTTGGTTTTCCCGTATTCCATTAACTTCATTCTATTTGGCTCTGCCTGGGCCAAGTATTGGTAGTAATCCACTACTTCATGATGACGGGTAAATTGCGTTCCCAGTTCATATCCTAAAAATTCAGATGGAGACTTAAGTTGACCGAGAAAAATTGTTGGAATGATAAATAAAAGAGAAAGTAAAAGTTTTTTCATGTAAAATTTTCAAAGAATGGTACGTCTCAAATCTACCAATTTATTGATAACTTTTATCATGTTAAATGGGGTTTTTGACGAATATTGCAGGATTTTGGTCCAATGTAATTAACGTATTTTTAGGAACTGTAAGTTGGGAGTGTTTTATATTTACGGTCATTAACATTTTTATATGGATATTGATTGTTTGCCTTTTCAAAAAACAGGATATTTTTCTAGTCTAATTTGTGATTATATTGAGGGGATGCCAGAGTTGGAAACGCTCTATAATCGATTTCCAAAAATTGAAAATTTTAGGGCACAGATTAAGGAAAAGGAGAGCTATCCCCAAACCCATAGAGATGTTTTGGTAAATGCATTGAAGCAACAATATTCCGGTCTGGAAGCTTCGGAATTGACCTTGGAAAATATCAATTCCCTGAGTAATACAGGAACTTATACTATTGTTACTGGCCATCAGCTCAATTTGTTTACCGGTCCATTATACTTTCTCTACAAGATAATTTCAACCATCAACCTGGCAAAACAATTAAAGGATGAGTATCCGTCCAATGATTTTGTACCCGTTTACTGGATGGCAACGGAAGACCATGATTTTAATGAAATAAACTATTTTAATTTTCAAGGAAAAAAAATCCTGTGGAATAGGAAAGCTTCGGGTGCGGTTGGACATTTGTCCACAGAAGGTTTGGATGAAGTATTTGAAATTTTTTCGCTAGGTGTTGGGGGCAGCAAAAATGCCACTTATCTAAAGGAACTTTTCGCCAAGGCATATTTAGAGCATGAAACATTGACCGATGCAACTCGATTTTTGGCCAATGAACTTTTTAAGGAACATGGCTTGGTCATTTTGGATGGTGACGATAAGAGTCTTAAAAAACTGTTGGTTCCCTACGCAAAGCAGGACATTTTTGACCAAGTTTCCTTTAAGAAAGTATCGGATAAAATTGCGGAAATACAGCAAATAAATCCGGATTACCCTGTTCAGGTAAACCCTAGGGAAATCAATTATTTTTATTTAAAAGACGATATTCGGGAAAGAATAATCGAGCAGGATGGTACTTATTTTGTAAACGACACTCAATTATCGTTTTCCAAAGAGGAATTGATTGCCGAGTTGGAGGAACATCCGGGGCGATTTTCTCCCAATGTGGTGGCGAGGCCGTTGTATCAAGAAGTGATCTTACCGAATTTGTGTTACATAGGGGGCGGAGGGGAATTGGCCTATTGGCTGGAGCTAAAATCGTCCTTTGAAGCGATGAACGTACCCTTTCCCATACTTTTACTTCGTAATTCGGCGTTGGTAATTACCGAAAAACAAAACGAAAAATTGCAAAAATTAAATGTTTCCCATGACGACATTTTCTTAAAGCAACATAGTCTGATCAATAAGAAAATCAGGGAAATATCCAATATCGATATCGATTTTACACCTCAAAAAGAGCTTTTAGAGGAACAATTTAAGGGAATGTACGAGCTTGCTGAACAAACCGACAAGTCTTTTTTAGGTGCGGTAAAGGCTCAGGAGGTGAAACAAAAGAAAGGTCTTGATAATTTGGAAAAGAGATTGCTTAAGGCCCAAAAAAGAAAATTGGAAGATCATGTGGTACGTTTGACCGATATTCAGAATCAACTGTTTCCCGGTCAGTCCCTTCAGGAACGACAATTGAACTTCTCCGAACTGTATTTGGAATACGGAGAGAAACTGATTCCCATGCTTTTAAAATCCTTGAAACCTTTGGAACTGGATTTTACCATAATTACAATGGATTGAACTGACCTATCCAAAGAATGAAATTGTGATATCCCAAGATAGATTAGGGAAATTTTAAATTTACTATGCACGATATAGATATAGACATGGTTGAGATGACCCTTGACGTGGTCAAATATGCCATCAACAGAATTACGCAAACTAATCCAGAGTTGGGCAAACCAAAAACTGAGGCCGAACTTCGGAGATTGGTCGGGGAAACAGTTACTAATAGTGGAATAGGAGGGGAGAAGGCTTTTGAGCTGTTTAGGCAGGTTTTGGTCAAGGCCACGGTGCCTATTGACCACCCAAGACATTTGGCTTTTGTTCCTGCATCACCAACCCGAGCCGCCATTTTATTTGATTTGGTGACCTCGGCATCAAGCATCCATGGAGCCTATTGGATGGAAGGTGCAGGGGGAATTTTTTGTGAGAACGAGGCCATGAAGTGGTTGGTTTCACTTACGGGTATGCCGGAACCCGCTTTTGGCGTGTTCACCAGTGGGGGAACTGCCGCCAACTTATCGGCAATAGTAGTGGCCAGGGAAAAATGGAGAAAAAATCCAAGGAACATACATCAAAAAGGAATTTTAATTACTTCCATTGGAGCGCATTCATCCATCAAGGCCATGGCCAAGGTGATCGATGCGGATGTTCTGCTGGTAGCGTCGGAAGATGCCATGAGCCAATTGGCCTTGGAAGCGTTTTACGACAAATTACCGCAAACCGAAAAAGAAAGGGTTTTTGCCGTTGTGGCCACGGGGGGAACTACAAACGCTGGAATTATTGATGAGTTGGAAGGAATTGCAAACTTTTGTCGCTCCAAAAATCTCTGGTTTCATGTAGATGCGGCCTATGGTGGCGGTGCACTTGCTGCAAAATCGGTTCGTCATTTGTTCAAAGGAATAGAAAGGGCGGATAGTGTTACCATTGATCCCCATAAGTGGTTATTCTCTCCCTATGATTGTGGTGCGGTCATTTATAAGAATCCTGAAGAGGCCAAGGAGGCCCATGCCCAAGAAGGTTCCTATTTGGAAATTTTTAAGGATGAAGGTGCGCATGGATTTAATCCGTCAGATTATCAAATTCAATTGACCAGACGTTTAAGAGGTCTGCCACTTTGGTTTTCCTTGGCCACGCATGGAACGGAAAAGTATGAATGGGCAGTAGAGCAGGGCATAAATTTAGCGAAGATTGCCGGTGAGCTCATAGAAAAGAATCCATTAACGGAATTGGTCAGGGAGCCTAGCCTTTCCTGTGTGCTCTACAGAAGAATTGGCTGGTCCGCAGAAGATTATAGAAACTGGACCTATAGGAACCATGAAGCTGGCTTTGCATTGGTAACGCCTACCAAATGGAAGTCTGCCAATGGCTACGAAACGGTATCCCGATTTTGTTTCATCAATCCGGATACAACGCAAAAGGATATCGAGGATATATTAAAAAGTATGGAGTAGCGTGGAAACTAGGGAACCAAAAACTCACTTTCCCAATTATCATCTTCTTTCGCAAATGCCACTCGAATGTGGTTAGGTCTTTTCAACTTTAGGTATTCTATCCTAAAAGGTTCTATTTCAATCATACAAAAGAAATGGTCTCCGGTTAAATATTCCAAATTATCAGGATTTTTTAAGGTGCTTCCCGGAGCGGTCTCCGTAGTGTAGTCCTTCTTGTTACTTTCGGGGATTTCCTTCCACATAGTTTGAAGTTTGTTTTCATCCGTTACCACGGAAGCAAGTCCTTCAATTTTCACTTGCAAAAGTTTTTCGGGATGATAGAACAAAAGACTTACGTTGGGGTTTTCCGTAATATGCATCACCTTTTTGGAGCGCTTGTCCGTATAAAAACAAAGGTGTCCATTTTCAAACACATGTCTAAGGACTACGGTCCGTAATCGAGGCAATTTGTCCACTCCTACAGTCCCAAAAGTTCCAAACCTAAAGGGGTGTCCATTTTCTTCAACCCCTTTATTTAGCTCTTCCTGAAGTTCGTTCCAAAAACTGTCAATCATTTTTATTTATAAAAATACAAAAACATGGTAGGGTATTTTGTACCTCAGTTGTTATTAATACAAATTGCTATGAAAAAGAAGGTTTAGTTAATGAATCATTTTTAGGTTGGTTTTTGATTTTA
>JAUIGC010000206.1 GCA_030429835.1 Bacteroidia bacterium | reverse complement strand
AAAAGAGATTGATATCCTCAAATATACCTCCAATGGTGAAAGGAAACCCCACTTGGCCATCCTCCGAAATATATTCGGGTTCCGTAATGACTACGGTCCCAATTAATTCCTCTGGTGAAACATTTTTAGCTTTGGCAAATTTTTCTGCCGCAGTTCTATTTATAATCGTAGTTCTTTCTAATGGGGCTTCGACGTTCAGGGTGGTTTCAATACCATAGGCCTTAACGGCCTCATAGTCTAAATACAATTGATTGGCATCATCAAAAATGGCATCTTCCCCTTGTAATTGATAAGTACCCTGATTATAGGTTTCAATACCTAAATTAGATCCATTACCCACATATTCTATCTCTGGTATCTGACGCAATTTTTCTTGGAAAGCGTCTAGTTTCTCCCCAGAGGAATAGGCATATAATATACCCTCCCTGTTGAAACCCAGGTCCTTGTCTTGAATATAATTCATCTGTCCGTTCACGAAATAAGAAACGGAAATTATAATAATGAGAATGGCAAACTGACTTATGACCAAATACTTCCGAATTGAAAAATGTTCGAACCTATTGTCCTTTAAATTTTCCTTGAACAGGCTCAACGTATTTTTATTGGAGAACAAAACGGCAGGGGCAATACTCGCCAATAGCCCTAAAATTACGGCCAGGGCGACCATCATCACCAAGATTTTGGGGTTGTTTAAGAAATTTTCACTGATCTCCACACCCATCAAATCGTTAAAGTAGGGAACCACTAAATGCATCAAAATCGCCAAAAGCGGTAAGGATATTAATGCCAATACAACCCCCTCGAGCATAAATTGAAATGCGACCGAACTGTTCTTGGCTCCCATGGCTTTTTTAATACCGATAGACTTTCCCTGTTTTGACTTCGTCGCCAAAGTAAAATTTGCATAATTGAACAAGGTGATCAAAAGAATAAACAGGGCAAAACCGGTAATCAAGATTATAAACGAGTAATTCCCCGGCGTTTTTAATTCATAAAGAATATTCGATTTTAAATGAATATCCTCTATAGGTTGTAAAAAGTGTTTTTTATAATATGGGTCATTTACTAAGACAGGATTAAAGGTCCCCACCGCAGCATTGATTTTTTCAGATATATCGAGATAATTTACATTTTCAGCCAGTCCCAAATAGATTCTACTCCCCCAATAATCAATCCTCGGTTTATTGATGGCTATGGAGAAATCAAAATGGGAGTTGCCGGGAACATCTTCAATTATGGCAGAAACGCTATAATTGTCTCCCATAATTTTTAGGTTTTGACCGATAATTTTAGAAAAATCGTCTGAATTATCCCCAACTAGTTTTCTTGCCGTAGTAGCCGTCAAAATAACTTTGTTCAGGTTTTGGCCGAAATCATCCAAGTTCCCTTCCAAAGTTTTCCACGAAAATAGGTTAACAAATTCTGATGGGGTGTTGGTTGTTAAAAACCCCTTTTCCTGAATCCTCTTTTCATTCATTTCTATATACTCCAAGTTTTCCGAAGTAATAAACTGGGCCGCTGTTTTCACGCCAGGAATATTTTTTAAACCCTTAATGGAATTTAACTGTTCGTCAGCTGTGGACTCGTTCCATCTTTCAAACCCTACAATACTATAATCTTGGGAACGTGTGGTGCGCCCAAGCCTATAAATATTTTCGGAATTCTTGTGATACTTATCGTAACTATACTCATAATCCAAGTAGCTTATGGCGATAAAAACAACGAACAACCCTGCTACCAAGCTAAAAAGATTAATTGCCGTAAAAAATTTATTTCTGATAAATCCCCTAAGGGCTATCTTTAGGCTTGTATGTATCATTGTTTTAATTTTATTCTGTTCGTAAACTTTTTATTGGATTTGCTCTTGCGGCTTTGATCGCTTGAAAACTAACGGTAAAAAAGGCTATTATAAGGGTCAACCCTCCGGAAACGAGGTAAACCCACCATGATATATCTATTCTAAAGGCAAATTCTTCCAGCCAACTGCTCATAAAATACCAAGAAACCGGTATGGCAATAAGAATGGAGATAAAGACCAACTTCAAAAAATCTTTTGAAAGTAGCCCCGTTATGGTTGCTACGGAAGCTCCAAGCACTTTGCGCACTCCTATTTCCTTGATCCTATTTTCCGCAACATAACTTGCCAAACCGAACAATCCCAGGCAGGAAATAAAAATGGTCAAAAGCGTAAATATATTGGCTAGTTTCCCAGTGGTGCGATGGTCATTGAACTTTTTGGCATAAGCGGCGTCCACAAATTCATAATTAAAGGGATATTCCGGATTGTATTTATTAAAAATCCGTTCGGCCACGGCCAAATTTTGGGCCGTGTTCACCTCTGGGTTCATTCTCATATGAATGACATTGAACCATCCTTTGGCACCTTCTATAACCATAGGTTCTATTTTTTGGAAGGGAGAATTGTAAACAAAGTCCTTCACCACCCCTATAATATGCCAATCTATTCCATTGTCCTTTATTTTCTTACCAATAGGGTCTTCAAAGCCCATTAATTCCAAGGCAGATTGATTTAAAATTGCTGCGGTAGAATCTGTTGGGTATTTTTGAAGATCAAAATCCCTCCCTTCTATAAGTTCGAGTCCCATGGTATTTACAACATCGTCATCGGAAATCAGTCTATGAACAATGGTCTTATCCTGCTCATTTTTACCCTCCCACTCAAAACCCCAAGTATTGCTCCAACTCTCAGTAATAGGTGAATTGGTCTTGGTTACCGCTGTAAAGGCCCCGGATTCAAGTAATTCGGTCTTTATTAAATCATAGTTCTTCTCCATATCACCTTCAAGAGAACTATAGATCAGGTTGTTCTTAGCGTATGCCAATTGCCTATTTTGAACTTTATGAAGCTGCTGGGTAATTATTAGGGAAGCGGTTATAAGTACTATAGCTACCGAAAATTGGAGAATGACCAACACCTTTCTTGGTGTAAACATCGCATCCACTTTTTTAAAAGTACCCCTTAATACCGATGATGGTTTGAATCCCGATAGATATAGGGCCGGATAACTACCGGCCAACAATCCCGTGAAAATAGTAACCCCTATGGCAAAGATCCAAAAACCGACACTTGCCCAATCCAAAGAAAGAGGCCTCTCCACCAAATCGTTAAAAGAGGGAAGCAATAACATTACGAAAATGACTGCAAAAGTTGCGGAAATGAAGGTAATAAGTACAGATTCTCCTATAAATTGCCCAATCAACAGCTTTCTAGAAGCACCCAATACCTTACGTACACCAACTTCCTTGGATCTCTTTTCACTACGTGCCGTGCTAAGGTTCATAAAATTGATGCAGGCAATAATCAAAATTATTATGGCAATAAGCCCGAACATTCGTATCAGATCAATCCTGCCTCCCTTTTCCACACCATTTTCAAATTCCCCATATAGGTACATACGGGAATACGGGTATAACAGTGTTTTCATATCGGGGGTATCCTTGTCATAATTCTTCCGCAGCGTAGCTATCTTCTCCGAAAAAGTGTCGATATCTGTATTTTCCTTTAAAAGAACATAGGTGGCTACCGAATTATTCCCCCAGTTTTCATCGTCCCAGCCTTTTTGGGTCAAATAGGACCATGGAATTAAAAACTCAAATGTAAACTGTGTATTTGGCGGTATATCCTTTAATATTCCAGTCACCTTAAAAGTATCCCGGTTATCAATTTTCACCATTTTACCCATAGGGTCCTGGTTTCCAAAAATCTTTTTCGCCAAGGACTCTGTTACAAGCACCGAATTAACATCGCTCAAAACGGTGTTTAGATCACCCTGAATCAACGGAAATGAGAACATATCCAAAAAATCCGGGTCTACCATGGTTCCGGTTGCCTTTATCTTTTGGTCGTTCCAAGCGAACAGGAAGGTATTGTCATAAAAATACCGGGTTTCTTTCTCTACTTCAGGATAGTCCTTCTTTATGGCAGGTCCCATAGCTTTTGGGGTAGAATTCCATGTCCAGATTTCGCCATCTACCATATATTGGTTGTTCACCTCGTATATACGATCTATTTTTTCATGAAATCTATCAAACCCCAACTCATAGTTTATCCATAGAACAATCAATGTAGTCATGGCCAGGCCAATGGATAATCCAAGGATATTCAATAGAGAAAAACTTCTGTTTCTAATTAAGTTTCTCCAGGCTATTTTTAAATAGTTCTTGAGCATTATTTAATTCGTTTTAGCCCCTCCCCAAGGGGAAGGCAGCTGAATAAGATAGATTTTTATTTTTCATTCCTTTTGGATTTCGCACACCATCCTTTGGATGGGTTCAAAATAACTTTTCACATTCTGTTATACCCAAGTTCCCTTTGCTTGGGGTGGTTCCGTTAGCCATCGGGATAGGGGTTAGGCCCTATTCGGTCCTTAAGCTCTTAACCGGGTTCACAATCGATGCCTTTATACTTTGATAGCTGACGGTAATAACTGCAACAGCTATGGCCAAAAAGGCCGCTAGAGCGAACACCCACCATGGAATATCAATTTTATAGGAGAAATCCTCTAACCACTTGTTCGTGGCATACCATCCTAGTGGCAAAGAAATTAAAATGGCCACGCCCACCAACTTTAAAAAATCCATGGTGAGTTTTACCGAAATTTGCGTTACACTCGCTCCAAGTACTTTGCGTACACCTATTTCCTTAACACGCTTTTCGGCATTGAAGGCAGCTAATCCAAATAATCCCAAACAAGCAATGATAATGGACAGTACGGTGAATATGACAAAAATATTTCCCAATCTACGTTCACTCTGGTAGGAGTCGTTGAAGGAGTCGTCCATGAAGTAGTAGTTAAAGGGTTCTCCCGGAACAATATTGTTCCATACATTCTCGATTTTTGAAACCGCATTTTCAAAGTTTCCAGCTTCAATTTTGATAGCCATGGCATAAGCGTTGTTCGCCAATCTTAGACTTAATGCATCTATTTCCTCTTTCATGGATTCAAAATGGAAATCCTTAACCACTCCTATGATGGTAAAGAACTCGGGGTTTTCAGCATTGAAGTCAGGTGAATATCTTTCCCCCAAGGCAGTCTCGGGAGTAAGTTTCATTACTTTTACCGCAGTTTCATTGACTATGATCGCCGTTGAATCATTGCCGAAATTTTCATCGAAATTACGACCAGTAACAAATTCGAATCCCATGGTAGGCACATAATCATAATCCACGCCCCAAGTTTGCATACTTACCGCATTTTCCTGATCTGTTAGCCCTTCTTCAGGAACGAAAGTACTATCACTCCGACTGGAAGGCGTTGGAAAAAAGCTACTTAATGTGG
>JAUIGC010000205.1 GCA_030429835.1 Bacteroidia bacterium | reverse complement strand
CCCCGGCATATTCCACAAAATAACCAGTGGCTCCTGAGGTCGTTAATTGACTAATAATAAAAAGGGCAACATCTTTTGGCGTCACTCCTTTACTAAGTTCGCCATTGATATTGATACGCATTCTTTTTGGTTTTGGTTGCATGATACATTGTGTAGCCAAGACCATCTCCACCTCAGAGGTACCAATACCAAAGGCAATAGCGCCAAATGCACCGTGGGTAGATGTATGTGAATCCCCGCAAACAATGGTAGCCCCCGGTTGGGTAATACCATATTCCGGTCCAACAACGTGAACGATTCCATTTTTTTCATGGCCCAATCCCCAATAGGAAATACCGTGTTCATTGGCGTTTTCCTCCAACATTTTTAATTGGTTTGCGGAAAGTGGGTCCGCTACAGGCAAGTGTTGGTTTATCGTTGGGGTATTGTGATCTGCTGTTGCAAAAGTTCTTTCATTATATAAAACACCGATACCCCTATTTTTAAGGCCTAGAAAGGCTACAGGGCTCGTTACTTCATGAATCATATGACGGTCGATGAACAGGACATCCGGACCATTCTCAATTTTATGTACTACGTGGGAATCCCACACCTTATCAAATAACGTTTTTGTTGCGCTCATAATCTTTATAATGTAAGAATGTAAAAGTATTAAAAACAAGGATTTTTAAGAAATGAGCACGTGTTTAAATTACGATGTTCAAAACTTAAATCTGTTAAAAATGACAATTAACTAATATAGTTCCAGATATTTTTAAATTTGGCCAGTTGTGCGTAAAAATGCCTAATTACAAGATTCTCCGGTTTTTCTAAGGAAGGGTCGTCCTTTAATAATTGCATGGCGTAGTATCTGGCTGATTTTAATATAGAATTGTCCTTGACGATGTCCGCTATTTTAAGGTTGAGCATACCACTTTGTTGAGTTCCCATTATATCTCCCGGACCGCGAAGTTTTAAATCAACTTCGGCAATCTCAAAACCGTCATTGGTTTGTACCATCGTTTCCAGTCTTGTTTTGGCTTCGGAACTTAGCTTGTAGCTTGTCATTAGAATACAAAAACTTTGGTCGGCTCCTCTACCCACTCTACCACGCAATTGATGCAGCTGTGAAAGCCCAAACCTTTCTGCACTTTCTATGATCATGACCGAGGCATTGGGAACATTTACGCCCACTTCAATGACCGTGGTAGCGACCATAATTTGGGTTTCTCCTTTTACAAAACGCTCCATTTCGTAATCCTTATCCTCAGGTTTCATTTGCCCATGGACTATGGAAATTTGAAATTCAGGTTGTGGAAAATCACGAACAATGCTTTCATAACCATCCATCAGGTCCTTATAATCCAATGCTTCGGATTCTTGAATTAAAGGGTATACGACATACACTTGTCGTCCTTTTCTAATTTCATCCCGAATGAACTGAAAAACTTTTAAACGGTTGGAATCATATCGGTGTACCGTTTTTACGGGTTTTCTTCCCGGCGGTAATTCATCAATGACCGAAATATCCAAATCCCCATAAAGGCTCATGGCCAAGGTTCTGGGAATGGGTGTTGCCGTCATGACGAGAATATGGGGTGGGGGAGCCCCTCCAACCTCCCCGGAGGGGAGGCTTTTCAGAACGGTCTCAATTTTAGATATCACCGAGTCGATATTCCCGATTACTTCTTCATTTGTAAATCTTATTACTTTAAATCCAAAATCATTGAGAATTTGAGTCCTCATTGTATCGACTTCCTGCTGCGACGCATCATCATGGTATTTTCCATCAACTTCAATAACTAACTTTTTGGAAATACATACAAAGTCTACAATAAACATATCTATGATATGTTGTCTTCTAAACTTATCGCCTAGTTTCTTTGTTTTTAATGACTCCCATAGAATTTGCTCGGCTTCCGTGGTATGTTTTTTTCTGTCTTTTTGTAGTTCCTTCAACAAATTATAAGTTGAAGGTCTGGCGGTTTGATATTGAGCATGGATTTCATTAACCCTCCCTTTGGGAGGGGTTAGGGGTGGGCTTCCCTTATGCCACAACTTGGAACGTTGCGCTACACCAAATCGATGCTGTTCATCAATTATCGCCAAACCTAGGTTTTTGAATACTACTTTATCCTCCAGGACGGCATGTGTTCCTATAAGAATATGGAGCCCACCATTCTCCAATTGTTCATGTATTGGTTTTCGGACGGATTTTTTGACCGAACCCGTCAAAAGCTCACAAGTAACTCCGGTTCCTGTTAATAATTCCTTGATTCCATTGTAATGCTGATTGGCAAGAATTTCCGTAGGAGCCACCAAGCATGCTTGAAATCCATTATCTATGGCCAATAACATGGTCATAACGGCTACGATGGTTTTCCCGGAACCTACATCGCCCTGTAACAGTCTATTCATTTGGGCATTGCTACCTAAATCGGCCCTTATTTCTCGGATGACCCTTTTTTGTGCATCGGTAAGTTCAAAAGGCAAATGATTGGCATAAAAATCATTGAACAAGGTACCTACTTGATCAAAATTGAATCCTTTGATTTTCTGTTTGTGCAACATGTTTTTAGCAATCAGTTGCATCTGTAAATAAAAAAGTTCTTCAAATTTTAATCGGAATTGGGCTTTTGCCAATAATTCTTGATTCTTGGGAAAATGAATATTAAAAAGTGCCTCGCTCTTCGAAATCAGTTTTAATTCATATAAAATTTTATCCGATAGGGTTTCTGGAAATTTTCCTTTTGTTTCCACAAAAAGCTGCTGTACCAGTTTGCCCAACACACGATTGGTAATGCCCTTATTGCTCAATTTTTCCGTTAAGGGATACACCGGTTGCATGTAAATTCTAAGACTCTTTTCGTGTTCTGAAAGAAGCTCCATCTCCGGATGAGGCATAGAAAACATACCGTTGAACCAGTTGCACTTGCCAAAAATCACATATTGTTTATTCAGCTTTAGATTTTCCCTAATCCATTTTTGTCCCCGAAACCAAACTAGTTCTATTTCGCCCGTATCGTCCACAAATTTGGCTACCAATCTTTTGCCCCGCTTTTGTTCAACGGTTTTTATGTGAACAATTTTCCCCACAATCTGCACCTCTGCATTACTTTTTTGAAGTTGGCCAATTTTATAATATTGGGTCTTGTCAATATATCTGTTTGGAAATAGATTTAATAAATCCTGATAGACTTGGATACCCAGTTCGGACTGTAAGGTTTCGGCCCTGTTGGGGCCTACACCTTTGAGATACACAATGGGCGTTTGAAGGAATCCGGCATTCATCCGACTAAATTAGGGCTTACCATCTGTAACTGCAATACAGGAAAAGCCTTAATTTGGTCCAAGAATTGATTGTGTATGATTATGAATCGGGTTTGGTTTTTATTTATGTTCCTTGGTCTGTCCGCTTTTTCCCAGCATCAGGACAAGGTAGATTTTATAAAGGCGACGGTAGTAATCACTCCAGACCTGTCCGAAGAAAGCATTGGTGGAAAGGTCTTTTATGATTTTCACATTCTTCAAAATGTAGATTCCGTTTGGTTGGATGCCAAGAATATGGATTTCGAAAAAGTGAAATTGGATGATAAAAGAGTCGAATGGAATTACGATGGTAAAAGATTGGTGATTCATAAGAAGTTTAAAAAGGGCTTAGATCATAAGCTTTATATCCAATATTCATGTACACCTAAACAGACAGTTTATTTTATAGGACTTGATGACGATAATCCCGACAATGACCAAGTCTGGACTCAGGGCCAAGGAAAATATACGAGTTATTGGTTACCCAGTTTTGACGATATGGAGGAGAAGGTAGAGTTCGATATGTCTGTTATCGAAAATCGTGATTTTGAAATAATAGCGAATGGAACGTTGGTTGAAATAGCGGGTAGCGAATGGAAGTTCGATATGCAAAAATCCATGAGCAGCTATTTATTGGCCTTTGCTATTGGAAAATATAATAAACAGGAATTAAGATCTGAAAGTGGTGTACCTATCAATAATTATTTCTATCCTAAGGATAGTATAAAGGTCGAAGCCACTTATCGCTACACCAAGGAGATTTTTGATTTTTTCGAAAATGAAATTGGGGTAGCCTATGCTTGGCAGAATTACAAACAAATTCCGGTTCATGATTTTCTCTATGCAGGAATGGAAAATACGGGTGCTACTATTTTTTCCGATGCTTATGTCATAGATTCCACAGCATTTATTGATCGCAATTATGTCAATATAAATGCCCATGAAATGGCCCACCAATGGTTTGGAAACCTAGTTACCGAAAAGGATGGTAACCACCATTGGTTGCATGAGGGTTTTGCTACGTATTATGCCTACCTGGCCGAAAAGCAATTATTCGGTGATGATTATTTTTATTGGAAACTATATGATACTGCGGAACAATTGGATAAAATATCCCAAGAGGAAAAGGGAGAAAGTCTTTTGGACCCCAAAGCAAGTAGCCTTACTTTTTATGAAAAGGGAGCATGGGCTTTGGTGCTATTGAGGGAGCAAATAGGGGAGGAAGCTTTTAAAAAGGGAATCAAATCCTACTTAGAAAAGTATGCCTATAAAAATGTAACCGTGGATGATTTTTTAAAAGAAATGGAAGAAGCATCGCATCAAAATTTAGATGATTATAAATCCAGATGGTTGATTTCAACTGAATTTCCTGGGGACGACGCAAAGACATATTTGTCATGGAAAAATGAAAGTCTGAAAAACTACTTTTTTTTACAAGATCAGTTGGATTCGTCAACTGTTTTGGACGATGAAAAATTAATGTTGTTGTGGAACCGGGAGACCCCAACACCTTTTAAAACGCATTTAATTTCTAAATACCATAGCCAAATTCCAGATTCAACGCTTCAAAGAATTTTTCAAAATGAACTTTCTCTGGAAGTGAGACAGGCTTTGGCCATATCCATACCACAAGTTAAGCCGGAGTATAAAACGTATTTCGAATCTTTTTTGCAGGATAAAAGTTACGTTACCCACGAATATGCCCTTTTTAAATTATGGGAGGCTTTTCCAGAGGATGCCGAAAACTATCTTAACAGTTTGCAAAACGTGGTTGGCCTGCCCAATAAAAATGTCCGTCTTCTTTGGTTGACTTTGGCTTTGGTGACTCCTGACTATAAAACGACTGAGAAGGCAAGTTATCTGGAAGAATTGATTTCGTATACCCCTGAAATCTATAATCCGGAAATCCGGCAAAGTGCCTTTCAATATCTATATCAAATAAACGCTGTCAATGGTGAAGTTTTAAGGCAATTGATTTTGGCAACGGATCATCATTCTTGGCAATTCAGAATGTTTGTAAGAAATTTACTGGACGA
>JAUIGC010000204.1 GCA_030429835.1 Bacteroidia bacterium | reverse complement strand
TTTGTGTGTAAGAGTCCATATTATTTTCGTTTACATTATTTGCTGTTAATCCTGAATAATTTTCGTAATTCATCCCACATTGTTTTTTATGGTTTTAATAGTCCAGAACAAAAGGAAACCTAAAGGCCCAAACATAAAAGTGAAGAAAAGACAAGGTGCCATAAGAGCCTTATGAATTCCTAATTCCTTGTTTTGATCTATCATCCACATACCCACTAAAAGATCAAATGCGAGATAGTGAATCCAACCGGCCAGAACGACATGTTCCTCAGTGAATAAATCCATAACAGATTCAAGACTCCCAAAGTCCATAAGTCCATTATCCATCATCGATTGAATGATGTAAAAAATATAAATTGCAGAGAGCACTAAAGGGATTACCTTGAAATCGATCAAGTATCTGGTCAATTTCCACTTCGGCAAGAATATCATCAATAACCACATGGGCATAACGATGAAGTTTGCAAGCGAGAACATAGTAGTTGGTGTCATTTTAAAGTCTTTTAGGATACAATGATGTCCCAAAAATGTGGACAAACCATCACTTTAAAAATGACTTTATGTTGAACCGTCGCTTAACCGTATTGAAACGTCAAGAAGAGTTTAAAATGGAATGATTTTAGTTTTAACTCGTAGGAGTATATCGAAAGAGCATGAAGCCCTTAAGGTTGTTTCAGATGTACCAAGTACATTTTATTCACCACTTTATTTCGGGTATTGGGATTGAGAAACTTTCCTTGAAGACGTGTTATCCTAAATTGATCTACGGTTAATTGTCTATCCCAGTCCAAGGGAGATTCCCTTATTTTTTCCAATTCTTCTGAATTGACATACACCCAAATATCCTTTTTGTCCCCTATTTCCGTAAGAGTACTTATTTGTACCGGATATTTATTATAAAAATCCAACGCCCAGGTATGGTCGTTACCGATCTTATATATTTTATCCACCGGAATGTTGTTCTCCGCTATCAATTTTGACATATTGGACCCTCCCTGATATTTTAGGAGGTTGGGATAAAAATGTAGATTCAGAACTGCATTTAAAAGCAATGAAGCAAAAACTGAAACCGTAATCAGTCTTGCATAGACCCTCTCCGTTTTCAAGGCAAAAAAGACGATTACCAAACCGCCTCCACAAAGGAGAATTGGAATTAGTAATCCATCGAACTTAAAGACAAAAAAACAGATTAGGGTGGAGGCCAAAAATACTACGGACAAAATAAAGTATTGTACCCACAAGAGAATCTTTGTCATTTTCTGTTTATCAAACCGATACAAATCGTACATATGGGACGCTGTAAGTACAGAAAACAAGGGAATGGTCACATTTAGGTAATGGGGCAATTTAAACTGGGCGAAGCTTATCAAAATAAAAACCAATGTTATTCCTCCCAAGGTCAAAAATTCATATTTTGGATTGTACTTGAATTTTAATTTGAAAAAGGTTTTGGTACGACACCAAAAAGCAGTCAATGCCAAAATGGTCCAAGGAAGAAACACCCATAAGAACGTGTGGAAGAAGAAAAAATAATCACTACTGTTTTTGCCTATGCCCTCCCCGCTCATACGCTCAAAACTCTGTTCCCAAAAAATAAAAAAGATGCCACTGCGATTATCCCTCCCCCGAATTACCTTTTCGGGATGCAAGTCAAATTGCAAATAATAGGCATACAACATAGGGGCTATGGTCAGCCCAAAAATCACCAAAGCCAGGAGTACTTTCCAACTTAAAAATCGATACCATTTTCGGGTATATGCCAGATGACATAAAATAGGTAACCCTATGACCACTAAGGCAATTTGTCCCTTTGTGGAAAAGGCCATTCCCGCACCAAAACCTCCCAATAACACGGACATTAAAGTTCCTTTTTCTATGTACACTGCCAATTGCCAAATGGCGAAAACAGTGAATCCAGTCAATACGGCATCGGTACGTACATCAATGGCTCCCAAAACAATGGTCTGGGCGGTCATGAAAATAAGCGCTGCCAATTTTCCCGTATGGACATTGTATAGCAATTTCCCAAGGCCGTAGCAGCTATAGGCGCCCAAAAGGGTTGCCAAAATACCAGGAATCCGGTATGCCCAATCGTGAATACCAAAAAGCTTATAGGAAATCGCAGCCAGCCAGTAATGCATATGCGGCTTGTCCAAGTACTCGTTAGGGCCCTTAAACAAGTTGATGAAATCGTTCTCATTGACCATGCGCATGGCCATGACTGCGAATTGGGCGGAATCGTTCTCAAAAAGGGTCACAAAGCTTCCGGCGATATAAACCAAAACAATGAGAACCACTAAAAACCAATACCTTAGGTTGGATATCATAAAGAGAATTTCCGATGTGCAAATATAAATAACTTTGCAAACAACCATCCCAAGAAACTTCCAATCAAGGCACCGGTCATTACATCCAAAGGAAAATGCACACCGATATAAATCCGACTATATGCCACCAACAAGGCCCAGAAAACAAGAGCCAAACCTATATATCTGATTTGGGAACGCAACATAAAACCAAAAAAAATGGCCAAGGCAAATGAATTGGAGGCGTGTGCCGAATAGTAACCGTATTTTCCCCCGCAATAGCTCTTTACCAATCGCATGATGGAACTCACTTCCAGATCATGGCAGGGCCGTAACCTGGCCACACCATATTTAAAAAAGTTGCTCAACTGATCGGATACCGTAATCAGCAACCCGACTGATATCACCAACACCAAAGTTCCTTTAAAACCAAATTTTCTAAAAGAAAGAATCAAAAGAAAAAGATAAAGGGGAATGGCACTGAATTTATTGGAAATAAACTGCCAAAATGTATCCCAAGTGGGGCTACCCAACCCATTTAAGTATATAAATACATCCTTATCAAACTGAAGGAGCTGATCGAGCATACCTATTCTTCGTATCTGGATACTTCCCGGTCATAAAATGCAGTTGCCGCCTCTATTAGATTCTCGGCCTCGGTTTCCAATTCCTTTTCATCCTCTTTGGAGAACTCTTCCAACCATTCCACCTCATCATTTTCAAGGTTGATTATAAATCTAGGGTAATCCGTATGGATAACGAAAATAGCATTGGGATAATCCGTATTATCGCCTAATATAAACTTGGGTAAATCCATTCCTGTTTATTTACTAAAATTAAAGGTAAACTTACGTTCAAAACATTATTCGTTTTGAATCAATTTTTGGGTTAAATAATTAAATCGAATATACAACATAATCGCAGATGCCGTAAGACCGGTCAAAAGCCCCACCCAAATTCCCACACTCTCCAAGGAGGTATGTAAACCCAGATAATAGGAGATGGGAAAACCAATCAACCAGTACGCCACAAAGGTAATAAAGGTTGGAATCTTAACATCCTGTAAACCCCGTAAAGCACCCAAAACGACTACTTGGACGCCATCCGAAATTTGAAAGAAGGCCGCAACCAACAACAATTGCGAAGCCAATAGGATTACTTCGGTATTGTCCGCAAAATTCATCATGTCATCCACGTCCAAATACAACGTGGGAAACCATTTTCTTCCTAAAACGAACAAAAGAGCAAAAGCAAATTCCAATAATAGGGTAAGGAAAAAAATGGATTGAGCCAACCTACGTAGTTCCTTAAAGTTCTTAAGTCCCTTCTGATTTCCTACCCGTATCATGGCCGCAACCCCCAACCCTATTCCGAACATGTAGGTCATACTACTCAAATTCAAGGCAATTTGATTGGCGGCCTGGGGGTTCTTCCCCAATACCCCACTCAGCCAAATGGCCGATGTAAAGATGGCTACTTCAAAAAACATTTGTAAAGCCGATGGAAACCCAAGGGAAATTATTTTTTTAATGACACGTTTTTCTATATTTCTAAAATTGAACCCCGTGACATAATCGTGGAATTTTTTTTTGTTTTTAAGAAGCATCCATAAATAGAATACCATGACCACCCTGGCAATCAGCGTACCCAAGGCCGCACCTACAATACCCAATTTGGGAAATCCGAAGGAACCAAAAATCAAAAGATAATTTAGCGTAATGTTTACCACATTGGCAATGATGGTTGCATACATGGGATACCTAGTCTGCGACAATCCTTCCGAAAACTGCTTAAATGCCTGAAAAACGATAAGGGGAACCAATGAAAAAGCTACAAGATCCAAGTATGGCAAGGCAAGTGCAACAACTTCTTCTGGCTGTTTCATCAAATACATGATGGGTTTAGCCAAAAGAATCAACCCGAACAGAGAGAAACCCAAGACGGTACAAAGTACCAATCCATGTTTTAGGGCACTCTTTGCATTTCCTTTATTTCCTGCCCCATCGGCCTCCGCGACCAAAGGGGTGATAGCCGTTGAAAAACCAATGCCCAAGGACATGGCAATGAAGACAAAGCTGTTCCCTAACGAAACGGCCGCCAATTCTGCCGTACCCAATTGGCCCACCATTATATTATCTGCAAACTGAACAAAGGTATGTCCTAGCATCCCCAAAATTACAGGTACGGAAAGCTTAATATTATATGCGAATTCTTTTGTGTAAGTGGAGAACACCAGCGGAAATTTAGAAGCCCAAAGATACTTTTATAAAAATAATTTTACCGGATTTGCCTTAATCCATTTCCTTGGCCTTGTTCCAATAGATATCCATCTCCTCCAAGCTCATGTCTTTCAAGGAATTTCCCATTTTTTCTGCCTCCTCTTCCAAAAATTGAAATCGCTTGGAAAATTTTTTATTGGTCCGTTCCAGAGCGTTCTCCGGATTGATTCCCAAAAACCGGGCATAATTGATCATGGAGAAAAGCACATCACCAAATTCCGCTTCTATCTTGTCGCTGTTCGCTTGTGAGACTTCCTCCTGCAGCTCACCCAGTTCTTCCTGTAGTTTTTCAAAAACCTGTTCCGGTTGCTCCCAATCAAACCCTACACCGGCTACCTTATCTTGAATCCTATTGGCCTTTACCATAGCGGGCAGACTTCTTGGAACGCCCTGTAAAACACTTTTCTTACCTTCCTTTAGCTTTATTTTCTCCCAATTTTGTTTTACCTCTTCCTCATTTTCCACTTTTACGTCTCCATATATATGCGGATGTCTATTGATAAGCTTCTCACAAATACCATTAGCTACATCGGCAATATCAAAACTCCCCTTTTCCGAGCCTATCTTGGCATAAAAAACAATATGCAATAGCAAATCGCCAAGCTCGCCCTTTATTTCGTTCAAATTATCATCTAGGATGGCATCTCCCAATTCATACGTTTCCTCAATGGTCAAATGTCTGAGGCTTTCCATGGTTTGCTTTTTATCCCATGGGCATTGTTCACGCAACTCTTCCATAATG
>JAUIGC010000203.1 GCA_030429835.1 Bacteroidia bacterium | reverse complement strand
ATAACACTACCAGCACCTCCATTAAAAACCAAGTCCATTACAGAAAGTGTTTTCTCCTCAGAAATCACCTCTCCAGTAGTTGGATCTTGTGACAAATCTTGTATTAACATCATAGTATTCTTTATATGAAATTTGCCATTATAACGGATAATTCCGGATTAAATTATGCATTGAGGATAAAATCCCTAATTAAAATAAAGGCACCGGCACCTGCAACAAATCCAAGAAATGCTAACCATGTAATTTTCTTAAGATACCAGAAAAAGTCTATTTTTTCCATTCCCATGGCCACAACGCCTGCTGCCGAACCAATTATCAACATACTACCGCCTGTTCCTGCAGAGTACGCGATAAAGTGCCAAAGCGGATTATCCATTGGCTCCCCAAACATACCCATACTGGCCGCGACCAAAGGTACGTTGTCAATTACTGCAGATCCCACACCAAATAACATAACCACAATATCGGTATTTGGAATGGCATTATTAAGACTTTCGGCATAATGGAAAAGCATTCCCAGTGATTCTAGGGCAGCCACCGCCAATAGGATACCCAAGAAGAACAATATACTTGGTAACTCTATTTTTGATAAAGAATGATGTACTGGACTATGGTGTCCTTCCGTATCGCTATGTTCCCCATCCAAAGAACTAATACTAAACTTCTTATTACTATAAATTTCAGCAAAGGTCGCCACTATTGCCAAGGATAGCATCATTCCTACATAAGGAGGTAGATGTGTTACTGTTTTAAAGAAAGGCACAAAAATTATAGCACCAAGACCTAGATAGAGCATAATTGAACCATATTTGGATTTGGGTGTTTCAGTTTCGAATTCACCTTCAATTTTTCCTTTAAAAGCTTTGTAGGTTCCTGCAATTAAAACAGGTACCACCATACAAACTATAGAAGGAACCAGCACATGTTCTATAAGTTGGGCCGCAGAAACCTTATTGGCAATCCAAAGCATGGTTGTAGTTACATCACCAATAGGGGACCAAGCACCACCAGCGTTGGCAGCAATAATTATCATACCCGCAAACCAAAGCCTGGTATTCCTATCATTTATCACTTTTTGTAAAATGGTAATCAACACAATGGTTGCTGTAAGATTGTCTATAATTGCTGATAAAATAAATGCCAGGATAGAGAACAACCACAATAATTTCCTTTTGCTCCTAGTTCTTATATATCCTTTTATAGTGGCAAATCCATCGAAGTAATCAATTATTTCTACAATGGTCATGGCCCCTAACAGAAAGACCAATATTTCTGCAGTCTTACCCAAGTGATGTAACAATATTTCATCCAAATGGGTAGGTTCCAATTCTCTTAGCTCCGCATTCACCTCAAATACAGGCATATGGTTTAATGCAATTAGGGCCCACAAGATAGCCATCATGGCCAAAGCAGGAATCAACTTGTCAATTTTTAGATTATGTTCTAAGGTAATTGCGAGATATCCCGCTAAAAAAACAATAATGATAATGGTTTCCATTCGATGTTGGTTTTAGTTTCCTCTTATAAGTAAGGTTTCAAATATAAGACTGAATTATAAATTTTGAAATTCTCATAAAGATATCCAAAAATGTCAATCCTACCATAGGTAAAAAAAGATTATCCTAGAGCAGTTTGATAGTCAAACTTTTACAAATTAATTTTTAACAAAATTATTTACCTATGATAAACACCTTCATTGTAGAACCAATAATCAAAACCACAGATTAGATAAAGAGTTAAGAAATTAAATGGTATAGACTTATATTTGTTGATATACCTATATATCATATTACAATGGACTTTAAACTTACAGAAGAGCAAGAATTAATCAAACAAGCCGCAAGGGATTTTGCCCAGAATGAACTTCTTCCTGGAGTAATTGAAAGAGATGAAAATCAACAATTTCCAGACGCCCAAGTAAAAAAAATGGGGGAATTGGGCTTTTTGGGCATGATGGTAGACCCAAATTATGGAGGAAGCGGGCTTGATACCCTTTCCTATGTTTTGGTCATGGAAGAGTTATCTAAAATAGATGCTTCCTCTTCCGTAATCGTATCCGTAAATAATTCATTGGTCTGTTGGGGTATGGAAACCTTTGGGACCGATGCACAAAAGAAAAAGTATTTGCCTAAGCTGTCAACTGGCGAAATGATTGGTGCTTTTTGTCTATCTGAACCGGAAGCGGGAAGCGATGCCACCTCACAAAAGACAACTGCTATAGACAAAGGAGACCATTATCTTTTAAACGGGACTAAAAATTGGATAACCAATGGTGGCACAGCTGGTGTTTATTTGGTAATCGCCCAGACTGACAAAGAAAAAAAGCATCGGGGAATAAACGCCTTAATCGTTGAGAAGGGTATGGAAGGATTTGAAATTGGTCCAAAAGAAAATAAACTGGGGATTAGAGGTAGCGACACCCATTCGCTGATTTTTAATGATGTAAAGGTTCCCAAAGAAAATAGAATTGGCGAGGATGGCTTTGGTTTCAAGTTCGCCATGAAGACCTTAGCTGGAGGAAGAATCGGAATTGCGGCCCAAGCTTTGGGTATCGCCGCCGGTGCTTATGAACTGGCCCTTAAATACTCAAAGGAGAGAAAGGCCTTTGGAACTGAAATTAGTAATCATCAGGCTATTGCCTTTAAATTGGCAGACATGCACACCCAAATACAAGCGGCCAGACTTCTTGTTTATCAGGCAGCGAAAGACAAAGACAACGGTGAAGATTATGACCTTTCAGGAGCAATGGCCAAACTATATGCATCTCAGGTTGCTATGGAAACTACCGTTGAAGCTGTTCAAATACATGGAGGCAACGGATTTGTAAAAGAGTATCATGTGGAAAGATTAATGCGCGATGCAAAAATCACACAGATTTATGAAGGTACATCCGAGATTCAAAAAATTGTAATTTCTAGATCAATCCTAAAATAATTCCTTTTCCATTTAATTTACCCTTGGAAGTTTAAGGGCTGATAGCCTCATGAGGTATAAACTATTTGTTAACCCCGATAGAAGATAGGGTTAAATTGTTACAAACATTCATTTTTGGGCCCACACCCCCCTTATAGCTATTTGGCCTATTCAATAATATCCTATATTTATCAATATGACAAAATCCCATGTACAAAAATTACGATTTAAAGGTTTTTTAACCTTTATTTCAAAACGTTGAATATTTTATTTGATTATCATAGAATCACTGATTATAATTTAAATAAAATAATATTTTTGGAGAAATACGATAAATTATGACATTGAAGAAGCAAGGGCTATATCTGCCAGAATTTGAACATGACAACTGTGGAGCCGGATTTATTTGTAGCTTAAAGGGAAAGAAATCCAATGACATCATACATAAGGCATTGGAGATTTTGGAGCGTCTTGAACACAGGGGTGCCGTTAGTGCGGATGGAAAGACAGGGGACGGTGCCGGTATCTTGATAGATATACCCCATAACTTCTTTAAAGAGGTATGTACCTTTGAGCTTCCAGATCAAGGAGAATATGCCGTGGGCAATGTGTTTTTCCCACAAAAACAGAATCAAAGGGATTTTTGTATTTCGGTTTTTGAGGAAAACATTAAAAAACAAGGCCTAAAATTACTAGGCTGGAGAAATGTTCCCGTTAATCGTTCGGTCCCGGGTAGAATAGCCGCTGAAACCGAACCCTTCGTAAAACAAATTTTTATCGCCAAGGAAAATCCGGAACAATCGTATTTTGATTTCAATTTAAAATTGTTCATCGCCCGTAAAGTGACGGAGCACGCTATTATTAAATCAAAACTTTCAGAAAGTAAGTTTTTTTATGTACCGAGCCTCTCGACCAAAATAATCATATTCAAGGGGTTGCTAATGCCCATGGACATTAGTCTTTATTATTCCGATTTGATGGATTCCAGAGTGGTTACCCGTTTAGCCCTGGTCCACCAGCGTTTTTCCACAAATACGTTCCCAACTTGGGATTTAGCACAACCCTTTAGATATATGTGCCATAATGGTGAAATAAATACGCTAAGAGGAAATGTTTCCAGAATGTTCTCCAGACAGGAATTGTTGGAGAGTGAAATGTTTGGGGATGAGATAAAAAATATCTTACCTATCGTTTTGCCGGGCAAATCAGATTCGGCCACAATGGATATGGTCGTGGAATTACTATTAATGACCGGTAGGTCCCTACCTGAAGTTATGATGATCCTGGTACCCGAGGCATGGGAAAAGAATACCGAAATGTCCGAAGCCAAAAAAGCTTTCTACGAATACCACTCCTGTATGATGGAACCTTGGGACGGACCCGCTTCCATTCCTTTCACGGATGGAAACTATATAGGTGCCGTTTTAGACAGGAATGGACTAAGACCTTCAAGATATTCTGTTACAAAAGATGATTACGTGGTAATGTCTTCAGAGACAGGGGTCGTGGAAATTGCACCGGAAAACGTTGAATTTCATGGCCGTTTAGAGCCTGGAAAAATGTTCTTGGTGAACATGGAGGAAGGTCGTATAGTAAATGATGAAGAAATCAAGGAGAAAATAGCCAAAAAACATCCTTACAAAAAATGGTTGGATAAAAACCTGGTTCATTTAAAGGATATACCTTATAATGACTGTCCTCTGTTTTTGGGAGAAGCCACATTGGAAAAGAGAAAATCCGTTTTTGGGTATACTTTGGAAGATATCAATACAATCATTCTTCCTATGGGCAAAACCGGTAAAGAACCCATTGGCTCTATGGGGTCGGATACTCCCATAGCCGTACTTTCCCAGCGACCTCAATTGATATACAATTATTTTCAGCAGTTGTTTGCACAGGTTACAAACCCGCCATTGGATGGTATCAGGGAAGAACTAATAACGGACATAAGCCTTACCTTGGGTAGTGACCATAACATTTTTGAATTTTCTGAATTACACTGTAGAAAACTGAAAATCCAAAACCCGGTTATCTCGAAGGAGGACCTTGATAAAATAAAAAATTACGACGCCAGCCCAGACTATAAAGTAGTTTCCATTCCCATGCTATATTCTGTAGAAAAAGGACATAATGGTTTGGAAGATGCTTTGGAATCCATTCTTGCGCAAGCTTCCCATGCTACAGATGAGGGTGCCAATATTATTATCTTATCGGATAGGAACGTAAGTGAAAAGGAGGCTCCCATACCGGCCCTGCTGGCTTGTTCATTTGTAAACAGCGGACTTCAAAAATTAGGCAAACGCTCAAAATTGAGTATCATTATTGAATCTGCAGAACCAAGGGAGGTACATCATTTTGCTGTGCTATTTGGTTTTGGAGCTAGTGCTATCAACCCTTATTTGGTTAACGAAATAATTGGGG
>JAUIGC010000202.1 GCA_030429835.1 Bacteroidia bacterium | reverse complement strand
ATAGGGCCTTTGAAATATCGGGATGCTCATAAAAATCCCTGAGCAGGATATGGTTAATGTGTTCTCTAAGCCATTTTTTATTCTGATGTTTTCTTGTTTGTTCAAAAAATCCGTTTCCCTTGGATAGGGTCACAAAGTTTTCAATGCATGACCAAATGGGAGCTAGTCCTATGTTTTCTAAAGCTGAACAGGTCATTACTTTGGGAACCCATCCATTATCTTTTGGGGCAAATAAGTGCAAAGCTCGGCTAAATTCCATTTTGGCAGATTCCGCGGGTTTCTTGTTTTGTCCATCAGCTTTGTTGATAGCGATGGCATCGGCCATTTCCATGACCCCTCTTTTTATGCCTTGAAGTTCGTCACCTGCACCTGGTAACTTTAGAAGTAAAAAGAAATCGGTCATATCCCTGACCGTCGTTTCGTTTTGCCCCACACCTACAGTTTCGATTAAAATAATATCATAGCCCGCCGCCTCCAAAAGAATGATGGTCTCCCTAGTTTTTCGGGCCACCCCACCTAAAGAACCGCCGGTTGGGGAAGGTCTGATAAAAGCATGCTGCTCTTTGGCCAACGATTCCATTCTGACCTTATCCCCGAGAATACTTCCTTTTGTTTCATTGCTCGAGGGATCTACAGAGAGCACGGCCACTCTCTTCCCTTTACTTAATAGAAGTTTGCCAAAACTTTCGATAAAGGTACTTTTTCCAACTCCCGGTACTCCGGTAATTCCAATCCTGATGGATTCCTTTTGTTGGCCGATACATTTTTCAAGAAGTTTGACCGCTATCTTTTGATGTTCTGTTTTGGTGCTTTCGATCAAGGTAATCGCTTGGGCCAAAACCGTCGTATTATTGGTTAGGACGCCCTGCGTCAAATAATTTACAAAGTTGGCATCCAAAGTGCCTCCAAAACTTTTGTCTACAGGTGCGATGGCCTTACTTTTATAGGGTTCATTTCTTGTTTATCGGAACGTTTACCAAAGTATTGTCCCATGAAAGACTCAAATAAAGCTGGTCCTCGTCTGTAAAATCAATGGTAAAATCTTCAACAGATTCCGGTGTAACTCTAGAGGGAACCTCGACACGTACAACATCTTCATCGGCATCTCTTGTGGTTTGGGTACCGTCCCCAAAAAAGGTAACTCCCCAACTTGGGACCTCTTTATTGAAAATGACCTGCCAACTATCCTTATTTGGAATGGTCCATAAGGAATAGGTTCCTGCGGACAAAGGTTTGTCGATAATATCAATGGGTTCAGATGTAGTAAAGGTCGTTGGTTCATTGGCGCCTGTCCTCCATACTTTATTGAAGGGTACCAGCTCTCCAAAAATGCTTCTTCCCTTTTTGGAGGGACTGGAGTAATGTACCTCAAGTTCGGTTCCTTGTAACGTATATGAACTGGTCCTTTCCGGACTATATTTTTTGGTCTGATTTCTTAAATAGGGCAGGCCAATAAAATAAAACAGACCAAACAATACCAATAAAACGATTACCAGTCTTTTCAATAATTTCATGAATGTACGGTAGCTAAATAATTTCAGTAATTCTAAGGTACTAAATCAAACTTAAAGATGGTAATGTTGTTATAGGTTTCCCCTGGCCTCAAGACACTGTTGGGGAAGTCCGGTTGATTTGGGGCATCTGGATAATTTTGCGTTTCAAAACAAATGCCAGGGAAGTCCAGAGGGGTATACACTACAACGGCAGGTTGGTTTGTAAATACGTTCATGGTAATGCCAGATTTGAAGGATTGTAGTTCTGCCACTTTTTCATTTCCCATATCCTTGATGAAAGGGGTGTTCAAACGTTGTATGCCTATCTCCTTGGGTAAAAGAAAATCATAATCACTTTTTCGAACCGGAACAATATTTCCCGTGGGTAATAGATTTTCATCTGTTTCCAATATATAGGGACAATTCAGCTGCAGTTCATAGGCATCTATGTAAGGACTGTCGTCCAATTTGAAATAGGAGTGATTGGTTAGATTCACAACGGTACTTCGGTCCGTTACCGCCTCATGTACGATTTGAAGTGCATTGTTAGCCAGTTTATAGGTAACGTTTACCGTAAGGTTTCCTGGATATCCTTCTTCCAAATGCTTGCTTCGGTAGGATAGTTTTACCATAGGGTCATCTCCGTAGGATACTTCCTCAATGGTCCAGTATTTCTGATGAAAACCTTCTTTTCCCCCATGTAGATGAACCCCTTCCTCTTGGTATAACAAAAATTTTTCACGGTCTAAAACAAAACTTCCATTGGAGATGCGTCCGGCGTACCTGCCTACACAGGCACCCAGGCAATTATCGTCCAACCTATACCTACTTGGATGGTTGTAACCTACGACAACATTGGTATAGTTGCCATCCTTTCCCTTTATCAATAGTTTTTGGATGGTGGCACCATAGTCTAGAACCATGAGCGTCATATAATCGTTGGAAATCGTAACTTGTTTCAAGCGAAAAATTTAAAAAAGATTCGTAAAAATAGCAGTTTTTTGCAACATCCCTTTTTTTCTTTCGTCCTTAAAATAACAAGCACTAAAACAAATATCAAACCGACCCATGTTTCAAGCTGACATTCTGGAAAAATGTAAAGCCAATGACCGTTCTGCACAGTTAAAATTGTACAGGCAATATTGTGATGGAATGTACTGTGTGGCTATGCGTTTTTTGAAAAATGCAGATGATGCTGAGGATGTGTTGCAGGAATCTTTCATAAAGGCGTTTCAAAAGATGCATCAGTATAAGGGAGAGGTCACTTTTGGGGCTTGGTTGAAGAGAATCGTAGTGAACAAGTGCATCGATTTTTTAAAGTCAAGGAAGGAACAAAATATTAGCTTGGATGAGAGCTATATGAGATGTGTAGAAGAAGATGATTGGACGGTTGAGGAACATATTGAAATTGATGAGGTAAAGACCGCCATTGAACAGTTGTCCGGCAAATATAAATATGTGGTCATGATGTATCTGATAGAGGGGTTTGACCACCAAGAAATTTCTGAGGTATTGAAAATTTCTGAAACGGCATGTAGGACAAGACTTTTAAGGGGTAAAGGTCAATTAAAGGAGTTATTAAAATTAAAGGGATATGGCACAGGATCTTAAAAAAATGTTCGACAAGGAACGCGAACAACAAAATTTTAAAATGAGGCAAGGTCATGAAGAGCGCTTTTTGTCCAAATTGGAGGAAACACTACCTCAGGAGCGTCCGTCTAAATGGAATACATGGAGAATTGCAGCTTCCGTAATTATTTTAGTGGGGATAGGGCTAATGGCCTATTTGAAATTTGATACGAAGGAAGACATTCCTACAACCATTGTAGATAAGGGTGACCCCGACGATAAGAATAAAGGTTTTTCATTTGGAGACCTTTCCCCAGACTTAAAGAAAGTGGAGAACTATTATGTGGCCAATATAAACATGGAGCTATCGCAATTGGATATTTCAGAATCCAACAAAGAACTAGTAGATAGTTTTATGGAGCAACTTTCAGAGCTCAATACCGAGTATGACCGCCTTAATGGAGAACTCAATGAATTGGGTCCCAATGATCAGACAATATCCGCCCTCATAGAAAACCTACAATTAAGATTACAGTTATTACAGAAGTTAAAAAAGAAGTTAAATCAATTAAAATCATCAAAAAATGAACAGATCACCGAAAATAGTATCTAAGCAACTCATCATTGCTATAGGATTTTTAATCAGCACATTTGGTGTCTTTGGTCAGAAGGAAAGTAAGACCTATAAGGAAAGCTTTAATGTAAATAAAGATGCGGTTTTGGACATCAATACCAGTTATGCGGATATTGAGTTTGAAACATGGGACAAGGATGTCGTAGAAATAGTCGCTACTGTGGAGTTGGAAGGGGCAGAAAAAGATGAAGTAGAAAAATATTTTGAAAACGACCCCATTAAAATTCTGGGTAATAGCTCAAGAATTGAAATCACGTCTACCTCAAAGAAATTTGGACTTTTTGGATCGCAGGATTTTGAGTTTGAATTTGGTGACCTGGATATTGAAATTCCGGAAATTGCCCCGTTCGTTGTTGAAATTCCAGAAATCGCTCCTTTCCCTGAAATCGTCGAAATGCCCCCCATGCCACCGTTACCGTTAACCGATGGCTTTAAGTTTGACTACAAGGCTTATCAAAAGGATGGGGAAAAGTACATGAAGAAATGGCAAGAGGAATTTAAAAAGAGTTTTGATAAAAAGCATCAGGAAAAGCTGGAAGAATGGGCCAAGCGCATGGAAGAACGCGGTAAGGAAATGGAGAAGCGTTTAGAAGAGCAGGATAAAAGAAGGGAGGAAATGGAAAAGAAGCGTGAAGAAATGATAGAGAAAAGAATGGAAAGCAGGGAAGCTATGCAAGAAGCAAGGGAGGCGCAAAGAGAAGAAAGACGGGAAATGATGGAACTTAGGGAGAAGCATGAAGGTCCCAACATATTTTATTTCTCCACCGATGGGGAAAACAAGAACTATAAAATCAAAAAGACCATCAAAATTAAAATGCCAAAATCGACCAAAATCAAAATGAATGTTAGGCATGGAGAAGTGAAATTGGCCGAAAATACAAGGAACTTGAATGCGACTTTGTCGCATTCAAGCCTTTGGGCTACGACCATAGATGGGGATGAAACCCAAGTTTCCGTATCGTATTCTCCAGTAAACGTTCGTAATTGGAATTATGGTCAATTAAAGACCAACTATTCTAAGGATATAGCGTTGAGCAAGGTTCACACTTTACAATTACAGGCCAATTCCTCTGATGTTACCATAGATAATCTATTGAAGAAGGCATTTATTAAGAATGATTTTGGTCCTCTAAAAATTCTATCTATTGCCAATGATTTTGAGGAGATGGATGTTTCCTTAAAAAACGCAGAACTTAATTTTAAGTTACCTAGCGCGGCCACTAAAATATATATTAAGGGGACTGCATCCGATATGGCTTTACCAAAAAGCTTAAAACTTGATGAGGCCAAAAATGGAAATACCAAAATTTTAAAAGGGTATCACCTATCGGAAAATAGCAATCGTTCTATTGTCATTACTTCGGATTATAGCGAAGTTACCATTCAATAAATATACTTCTCCTTTTTCACTTACAGCATAGGTTCCCAACCAGGTGCATATTCCCTTTTCCAAAACTTCATAGCCATTTCATTATTCAATACCTTGCCGGTTGCCGTATCGATTTTTAAGGTCTCGCCGGCATCTTGGGCCATATTTCCTAAATGGCACAGCATCGTCGTAATACTGGCATCCTGAATGTCGGAATGTAAACTTTCGTCTTGCCGTATGGCGTTGAAGAAATTCGCAACATGGTTTACATCCAATT
>JAUIGC010000201.1 GCA_030429835.1 Bacteroidia bacterium | reverse complement strand
CCTGCGTCTGCTGCCATTGCATCGATCAATTCTGTTTTGTTCATAATGTGATTAAATTAATTGTTGTTAAATAATTTTAAACCTAGAACAAATTTATATGGATTTACGACCAACGCAAGTAAAACAGGGGGAAATCCCTTATTTTGTTGATAACTCAGAGGGTTTGTTGATAAAGTAGGGCAATTTTTACGTCGCTGATAAGGCCAATGGACACGGGGCTTTAGCCAAGATGGGCATTTTTTGATAGATTTAGTCCGTTTAACAGGTCCTTAATGGGCATTTTTCTTTTCCCCTGAAGCTGTACTTCTAGTATTTTTAAGTACCCTCCAGTGATGGCAATCCTTAATTCATCTTTTTCACTTAAAAGAGTCCCATTCTTTAATCCATGCCTTCCCGGTTCCTTGGAGACTCTATAAATTTTGGCACTTATTTCATCATTGCCATTATGGAGCATGGTCCAGGCGGCAGGGTAGGGGCTAAGCCCCCTTATAAAGTTGAATATATCATCCATGGGCTGGTCCCAATCAATTCTACAGGTATCCCTGTGTATCTTGTGAGCCAACTTTAACTCCTTTGGGTTTTCCTGCTCCTTTGTTTCAAAATTATCATTAGCAATCCTTTGGATGGTGTCCAAAACAACTTCAGAACCCAAAACCATAAGTTTGTCATGCAAGGAACCTGCATTTTCTTCAGGATCTATTTCGATTTCCTTTTGGAGAATGATTGCTCCGGTATCTATTTTGTCATCTATAAAAAATGTAGTGACACCGGTCTTTGTCTCCCCATTGATTATGGCCCAATTGATAGGTGCTGCTCCCCTATATTGCGGAAGAAGTGAGGCATGAAGATTGAATGTTCCATAGGCAGGCATTTGCCAAACTACCTTAGGAAGCATTCTAAAGGCTACTACAACTTGTAGGTTGGCTTTCAGTAATTTCAGCTCATTGAGAAATTCTTCGCTTTTGAGATTTGTGGGCTGCAAAATAGGCAGACCCTTTTCCATGGCATATCTTTTTACGGAAGATTCATTTAATTTCCTCCCTCTTCCTGCAGGCCTATCCGGGGCAGTTATAACGCCCACAACGGTATAGTTGGCGTCCAATATGGAATCTAGGATGCCTACGGCAAAATCCGGGGTGCCCATGAACACTATTTTTAAGTTTTTCATATTACAATTTTATACTCATTATTTAAATTTAAGGTGATGCTACCTTCTTCTAGTAGCTCCTTAAGAATACCAAGTAAATCATTAGCGGAACAACCTAGGGTACTTTGTATTTTTCTGGATGAGGCTGTCTGTTTTCTTAAAAGGGAAATGATTTGTTCCTTAAGGTCAGATAACTCTTCCTTATTTGATGTATCGTTCATACAAACATCGCAGATTCCACAGTCCTTGGAAGACTTCTCCCCAAAGTAGCGCAATAACTGTTTACTTCTACAAAGTCTATTGTTATTGATATATCCTAGAATGGCATCAACTTGAAATTTTTTCAGTTCATTTTGCTCCGTAATGTTCCTCGCAAATCTATTAATGGTATGGCCATCCTCCCTAGGCACCAAAAAAGTAAGTTCAAGGTCGCTGTGGGATGCCTTGTAATCTATAATTTCATCCTTCTCTAAAATCTCCAAGTAATCAAGTACTTTTTTTTCCGGATAGTTCAATTTTTGTGCAAGGGTAAAGGTATTGATGTGGGTTTCATTTTCAAAGATGCCACCGTATGTCCTTAGTATCAATTTGACCAAATCATCTAAAAAAGAATTTCTGCTCAAATAAGTCATGATATTTTCCTTGGAAGAAATAAATTGTATGCCGGTCATTCTATGAAAGGATTCCGATAGCGCAATGACAGAATTCCTGTCCAAAATTTTCAACACATTATAACTCAATAAGGAGTTCAACTGATATACGGAACAGAATTCATTGAAATTGAGTCGATATTTTTCGTTGCTTCCCTCTCCATAGGCAATTTGAAAATAATTGTTCAATTTGTTATAAATGTACTTGACGAAGGAAACATCCGGCAATACGCTTAAAAACTGTTTCTTTGCCAGTTCTATATCGGTTTTGTTCGTTAGCAATATAGCTTGGGCCTTTTCACCATTTCTACCGGCTCTTCCGGCCTCTTGAAAATAATTTTCAATACAGTCAGGAATTTGATAGTGCACTACTAATGCAACATCTGGCTTATCGATGCCCATGCCAAAGGCATTTGTGGCTACGATGATCCTAATATCATTTTTAAGCCATTTTTCCAACTTGTCCTTTTTGTCCTTTTCGGGTATTCCACCATGGAAAAAGGTAGCGGAAATACCATTATTGGCTAGATAGGAGCTTAGTTCCTTCGTAACCTTTCTGGATCGGGTATACACGATTCCGCTACTTCTAAGTTGTTTGCAATACTGTAATAGTTGATGGCGCTTATCTTCATTGTAATGGACTTGGAAAGCGATGTTGCTCCTGGAAAAGGAGTCTTTTTGCACCAATGGATTTAATAATTGCAAGTGTTCTATAATATCCTGGGTGACTTTTGGGGTTGCAGTTGCCGTCAAGGCCATCATGGATGCATCTGGCTGTAGCTCCCTTAATATTTGACACTTGAGATATGCAGGACGAAAATCATGACCCCATTGGGAAATACAATGGGCCTCATCCACGACCAGAAAATTAACGTTCATTTGGCGTATCCGGTCGCGAATAATTTCTTGTTCCAAACGTTCCGGTGAGAGATAGATAAACTTATAGTTGCCATAAATGCAATTGTCCAGCAGGTCGTTGACCTCCTCAAATTTCAGTCCTCCAGTCATTCCTATTGCCTTAATACCAAGGTTCTTTAGTTGGGCAACCTGATTTTGGATTAGGGAAATCAGTGGGGAAACCACAATACAAATGCCCTCTTGAGCCATTGCGGGGGCTTGGAAACATATGGATTTGCCTCCTCCTGTGGGTAATAGTGCCAGAACATCTTGTCCCTTTAATGCTGCATTAATAATAACTTCTTGGGAACCTTTAAAATTTGGATAACCCCAATATTGTTGTAGTATGCTGTGCGGGTCGTTACTCACCTATATGTTGGTCTTTTTAAGAATAAAGGCTAGCCTTTCTTCAACTGTTCCAAACGGAACCTCTATAGGAGAATAGCCCAATGATGAATACGTTTCTTCCAGATTTACGTGAAGGTCCACAGCTTGCGAATAACTTTCCAATCGTTCGTTGTCCTGTTCATAAATTTCTTCCCAAGGGGGCAAAATGAAGACCAGGCTATATTTATTTCTCTCACATATATCCTGAAAATCTTGCTGGTAAGTCTGACCAAAATAGTCCATATAGGCTAGCACGTCCGGTGTTCCCCGATCATAGAAGACCAATTTTTTTCCAACTTGTTTCGCTTCTTTGAACTGGGCCAACCTTCCTAGAATCAGGGCTCGGTTAAAGGCTAGTGAATCATCCACAAAATCAATAGGGTTGCTCAAAAGTGAATCGGGATGCTGGCTTTTTTTGGCCTCTAGGGTCATGGTCCGTATAATTTCATGGAAACAATGGTAGCCGGCGTTTTCCAATGATTTTATGACGGACGTTTTTCCGGTACCTGGTGCACCGGTGATAACAATTCTTTTAAAGTCCAAACAAAATGGTTTTATAGAACAAAAATAGCGAAAGCATGGGTATAAAAAAACTAGGCAATTCAACGTATCTTTGCAAAAAATAAAGCCATGGAGGAAACGAATTCTGAGGAGTTTTATGAGAAATTAAAGGAACAGTTAGAGGCTACCAGTTCATGGCCTTCCAACTACCTATATAAGTTTATAGTATTGTCCGACCAGAATAAGATAAACCGTATTCACAAGATTTTTGACAACATGGGAGCGGTAATAGAGTCCAAAAAGTCAAAAAACGGAAAGTATACGAGCTTGTCGATTACGGTTAACCTTGAGAATCCGGACAAAGTCATTGCAAAATATAAGGAAGTAGGGTCTATAGAGGGGGTAATCTCCCTTTAAAATAGTATTTCACCTATAATTTTATTAATTTGCAGACGTTAAAAGAATACTTCTTCAACAATTTTAAGATAAATTTTCCAATTTGGATTTAGTAGACAACCTCGAGTACAATACGGAGCGTCCACAATTGATTATACCTGAATATGGTAGGCATTTTCAAAAAATGGTGGACTACGCAGTAACCATAGAAGACACTGCGGAACGGAACAGGATAGCAAAATCGATTATTAGCGTAATGGGCAATTTACAGCCCCATCTACGTGACGTTCCTGATTTTCAACATAAGTTATGGGATCAGCTATTTATTATGTCCGATTTTAAATTGGACGTTGAATCACCTTTCCCTATCACTTCTAAGGAAATGCTTAAAAAACGTCCGGAACCTTTGGACTATCCGCAAAATTATCCCAAATACAGATTTTATGGTAATAACATCAAAAGAATGATTGATGTGGCCGTTAAATGGGAAAAAGGGGATAAACGTGCAGGTTTGGAGTATGCCATAGCAAATCATATGAAGAAATGCTATCTCAATTGGAATAAGGAAGTGGTGGACGATACAGCAATTTTCAAACATCTCTATGAGCTTAGCAATGGAGAAATCGATTTGGCCGCCAAAGGTGAAAACCTAACGGATAGTGGCCAATTTCTTAAAAATAGGGTTGCCAAAACTCCAAGGTCTTCTTCCAGCAAAAAGAATCGAAGTAATAATCGCGGTAAAAAACGCTACTAAATTTTCTTTTCCTAAATGGGAACATTTAAGATAGAAGGTGGTCATTCACTCTCCGGTGAAATAACCCCACAAGGTGCTAAAAATGAAGCTTTGCAAATTTTATGTGCGGTGCTTCTTACATCTGAAAAAGTAACCATCCATAATATCCCAGATATTGTAGATGTAAATAAACTCATATCCCTATTGGAGGATTTGGGTGTAAAAATTCAAAAGAAAGGTAAAGGTTCCTATACTTTTAAGTCAGATGATATAAACTTGGATTATTTACAATCCGATCAGTTTAAACAGGATGGTAGAGGTCTTAGGGGCTCAATTATGCTGGTAGGTCCGTTGTTGGCTCGTTTTGGCAAGGGATATATTCCCAAACCTGGAGGCGATAAAATTGGAAGAAGACGGCTAGACACGCATTTTGAGGGGTTCATAAAATTAGGTGCCAAATTCAGGTATAATAAGGAAGAATATTTCTATGGGGTAGAGGCGAAAAAGCTCAAAGGTACCTACATGTTGCTTGATGAGGCCTCCGTAACTGGCACAGCCAATATTTTAATGGCGGCGGTTTTGGCTAAAGGCCAAACAACAATTTATAATGCTGCCTGCGAACCCTATTTACA
>JAUIGC010000200.1 GCA_030429835.1 Bacteroidia bacterium | reverse complement strand
GACCCAGTCATCAGCCTAATGGAAGAGCAGAAGTCCATTACGGATAAGGGTGGAACCATGAGATTAGGTGCTTGGGATTGTGAACTAAAGGATGGAAGCTTGGTACAGAAAGTATATGATGGTGCAACCCAAATTTCCGAAAGGCACCGTCACAGATATGAGTTCAACAACAAATATAAAGGGGATTTGGAGGCCGCCGGTTTAATGGCTACAGGGACCAACTCGAAAACCGATTTAGTGGAAATTGTAGAGTTGAAGAACCACCCTTGGTTTATTGGGGTTCAATATCACCCGGAATATAAGAGTACCGTAGCCAGCCCACACCCTTTGTTCGTTGGTTTTGTAAAGGCCGCTTTGGCACATAAAAAGTCACAAACTAATGCCAGTATGGCATAAACTACGTATTTGGGCATATATTTGCTCCTTGAAAACCAAATAATTACCATACATATTTATATTTAAATGGAAGAGAAGAAATTAGATGTAAAGTCTATCATTGGTTTTGTCTTGATTTTTGGAATCTTGATTTTCATGTTCTATCAAAACAAACCTACTCCTGAGGAACTTGAGGCACAGAAGGCAAAGCAGGAACAAATGGATGCCGCTACCGCTGCAAAAGAAGAATCTCCCGAAGAACTGGTTATTGATAACACCCCTTCAGTCGATTTAAATGACTCAACTGCAGTAGCCGGATACAAAAGTCAAATAGGAGCATTCGGTTATACCACGCCAAAAGATGGTAATACGGTTTTGGAAAACGAGGTTCTTTATTTGGAAATAAGCAATAAGGGTGGTCATGTGGTTCAGGCTAAAATGAAAAATTTTGTAACCTATGACTCCGTTCCCGTTTATTTGGTTAAGGACGGTAACTCCGCCTATTCTATTAATTTTTCTACCTCGGATAATCGGGTCTTGAATACAAAGGATCTTTATTTTGAACCTTCGGTGACCCAATCTGGCGACAACCAGGTGCTTTCCATGAGAGCCAAAACTTCCAACAACCAATATTTGGAATATAGATATGAAATGAAACCAAATGAATATTTGGTAGATTTTACGGTGCGTACCCAAGGATTGGATAGAATCTTAAATAGTAGCAAGCCGGTAACCTTTGATTGGAAAATGAAAGGCATCAGACATTCCAAAAGTATTGAGTATGAAAATAGGTATACAAGGTTGACCTATCATCATGAGGATGGCAAATTAAGCAAGCTTTCTGCTGGGGGTGATGACGAAGAGACCGAGGAGGATATAAAATGGATTTCCTATAGACAGCATTTTTTCAGTTCAATCTTGGCAACGGATGAACCTTTTAAAACAGGGGAGCTTTCTTCCGAAAATTTGGTGGAAGAAGAAAGTAGGACTTTTGGTTTCACAAAAAACTATGCATCTGTTCTACCTTTGGACATAAAAGGAGGCGAAATTTCCAAAAACATGCATCTCTATTATGGTCCTACTGACTTGGAAGTCCTATCAAAATATAAGGATTTGGACTTAGTGGATTCCATACCTTTTGGATGGGGAATTTTTGGATGGATAAACAGATATGTGTTTACCCCGTTTTACTCATTCTTAAGCACGTATTTTCCTTACGGTATTGCCATTATCATTATGACAATTTTGGTGAGGTTGGCCATGTCTCCCGTTACCTATAAATCATATTTGTCCCAGGCCAAAATGAAGGTTTTAAAACCTGAAATTGCGGAATTGAACGAGAAGTATAAGGACAATGCCATGAAGAAGCAACAGGAAACCATGAAACTATATGGTAAGGCCGGAGTAAGCCCCATGAGCGGATGTGTACCGGCATTTTTGCAAATGCCTATATTCTATGCATTGTTCATGTTTTTCCCAACTTCTTTTGCGTTGAGACAGAAATCATTTCTATGGGCGGATGATCTATCTTCATTTGATACGATATATCAATTTCCAGAAGGGTTTTCCATACCATTTTATGGAGACCATGTAAGTCTTTTTCCCATTTTGGCATCTATCGCAATATTCTTTTATATGATGATGACGACGGGACAGAACATGCCTACTCAGCCCGGTATGCCCAATATGAAATTTATTATGTACTTAATGCCATTCATGATGTTGTTTTTCTTCAACAACTACGCGAGTGGTCTTAGTTTATATTATTTCGTGTCTAACCTTATTACTATTGGAATCATGTTGGTCATCAAGAACTTTATCCTTGACAATGATAAAATACATGCCCAAATTCAGGAAAATAAAAAGAAGCCTAAAAAGGAGAATAAGTTCCAGCGTAAAATGCGCGAAATGATGGAGCAGGCAGAAGCTCAAAAAAAGAAATAGTGCAAAGAATGTCATAAAAATAAAAAGCCTCTACCATTATAGTAGAGGCTTTTGCCATTGATTAAGGTTTGGTTTGGTAAGATTTGGGGAGGTAAATTTGCTATTTGTCTCCCGATAAAAAAAAAGTTAGTTGTAAAGGGTTCTAACTTGTATGTTAAAAGGTGTTTAAATGATGTTTGATTTTACCCAAGAAAAAACCTCCCCAAAAAAGGAGAGGTCCATTTCAAAATTTCTTACCATAATATTAGTGCAGGGCATCAATTATTTCTTGTGGCAAAAGCACTTTATCAATGATATGTACAATACCGTTGCTTGTCATCACATCTGGCATGGTCACGTTGGCATCAACATGAGTTTTATCCCTAATCTGAACACCATGACTAAGGATGGCGAATAAGGATTCCCCTTGTACGGTAGTAATCTCTTGATGGTCAGATAAGTCTGTGGAAGCAACAGCTGCCCCAGATACCACATGGTAGGTTAGAATCTTGGCCAACAGTATTTTTTCCTCGTCAGTATCAAAATCTTCAAGACTGTTATAATTATCTCCTAAATCGTCCAATAGGGCCGCAAAGGCCGAATTTGTGGGTGCAAATACTGTGAATGGACCTTCTCCACTCAATGTCTCAACCAATCCTGCATCGGCCTGGATTAAGGCTTCTACCAATAAGCTTAGGTCTTCAGTTGCCTGTGCTGCTTCAACGATATTTGGCATAGGTGGCTCTAAGGCATCCAAGGCCGCCTGGGGCAATAATACCTTATCTATAACATGCACTACACCATTGGAGGCTTCAACATCCGGCATGGCCACGGTCGCATTTTCATCCGTTGCATCCCCAATATGAACGGTACCATCCTTGATGATAACGGTAACATTTTCACCTTGGAACGTCTCAATTTCCTGTCCATCGGAAAGGCTTGTAGAAAACGCTGCTGTACCAGCGACAACATGATAAGTCAATATGGTAACCAATAAGTCTTTCTCTTCATCGGTATCAAAATCAGAAAGACTATTATAGTCATCTCCCAGAGTATCTAATAGAGCAGCAAATGCGGCGTTAGTAGGAGCAAAAACTGTAAAGGGTCCGTCACCGTTCAGTGTTTCAACCAAACCTGCATTTGCCTGAATCAAAGCATCCACTAAAAGACTTAAATCATCCGTCTCCACAGCTGTATCTACAATGGTCTTCATCTGCAACTGCATTACGAAATCTATGGCACTTTGAGGTAACAATACTTTATCTATGGTATGAGCCACCCCGTTGGAGGCCATGATGTCAACACCGGTAATATTGGCATCATTACTTGAAGCATCCCCAATAACAAAAGTATCTCCGGAAGCAATGACCTCAATACTATTATCTGGTAATGCCGTTGGAACTGCTCCCGCTGATAAATCAGTTGATTTTACTTCGGCCGCTATTACGTGATATAAAAGGATGTCCTTTAAAAGAGCCATTTCCTCCATGGTATCAAAGTCGTCCAAACTATTATAGTCATCCCCAAGAATATCCAAAAGGGCTACAAAAGCATCATCAGTTGGTGCAAATACAGTAAAAGGACCATCAGAACTTAATGTTCCTGCCAAATCTGCTTTGATTACCGCAGCTTCCAATATTGAAAGCGACTCAGTATCTACCACGATATCGACTAGGGTGCCATTTTCATCTTCCATTTCGTCCGCATTCAAGGCATCAATAATTTCTTGAGGTAACAATACTTTGTCTATAACGTGCACAATACCATTACTGGCAGTAACGTCTGGAATAATGACCTCAGCATTTATAGCTGTCGCATCATCAATAAATACACCACCTTCCAAACTAATAGTCAAATCCTCTCCTTGTACGGTAGTAACCGTCATACCATCCGTTAAATCCGTTGATGCAGCCGTAGTTCCGGCAACAACGTGATATGTAAGGATTTTAGCAAGAATCGCGCGTTCTTCATCAGTATCAAAATCATCCAAAGAATCAAATCCATCCAGTTGGGCCAAAAGTGCGGTGAACGCATCATTTGTTGGTGCAAATACGGTGAAAGGACCATCGGAGTTCAATGTTTCAATTAAATCAGTTCCTTCCAAATCATCAGCTGCAGTTAAAGCGCTTACCAATGAAGTTAGGGCATCTCGATTTTTTGCGACATCGACAATGGTTTCAGGGTCCATCATGATAGGGTCATCACTCTCATCCTCACTACAGGAAATGGCAAAAACCATAACCAGCAACAAGAGAAGAGGTTTAAAATAGGCAGTAATTGTTTTCATAGTTTTTTTGTTTAATTTATTTTAAAGAAAGTTAAACAAAATATATATTTTAGAATTAAAACTTTGTTAAAATTGGTAGTCTGAACAAAGGATTTTTTATATGTCATTCATCGATAAAGTGCATTAAAATCGATAGGCTTGAATTAAAATGGGATTCATTTGAATTTGAAAAAATTTATCAAACTTTAACATAATCCATTGGTTTTAAGATATTTTTTGAATTTGGTTATCCGACGCTTCCAGGATTAACCTACTACAAATTTTATAGCTGGAACGGAGATAAGTTCTGCATGGTATCAATTGATGGACCCGACGTGTAATTTTGTATTTTTGTAACGACAAAACAGTCAAGATGAAAAAAGTGGTAATTGGACTTTCTGGCGGGGTGGATTCCAGTGTGGCGGCCTACCTATTAAAGGAGCAGGGCTATGATGTCATTGGCCTCTTTATGAAAAATTGGCATGATGATTCGGTAACCATCTCTGAGGAATGTCCATGGTTGGAAGATAGCAATGATGCACTTATTGTTGCCGAAAAGTTGGGTATTCCTTTTCAAACGGTAGACTTAAGTGCCGAATATAAGGAACGGATTGTAGACTATATGTTTCGGGAATATGAAATGGGACGAACACCAAATCCGGATGTACTTTGTAATAGGGAAATCAAATTTGATGTTTTTCTGAAGATTGCCCTTCAGCTTGGTGCTGATTATGTGGCCACCGGACATTATTGCAGAAAGGGTACCATTAAAAATGATGATGG
>JAUIGC010000199.1 GCA_030429835.1 Bacteroidia bacterium | reverse complement strand
ATTTTTTGAGGAGATAGTCTAGTAGATAGGAGGTTGATTTTCCTGCCCCAACAACTAAAATAGTGCGGACCATAGGTTTTGATTACTTTTGATTAAAACGGATACTAAGGTATCAAATTGTTATATTTCTAAAAAAATTAGTAAAAAAAGTTATGAACAGAACAATATTATTGACGGGAATTCTACTTGGTTTGCTGGCTATAGTTTTAGGTGCCTTTGGCGCCCATGGCTTGGAAAAACTGGTGGATTCCGAATCGGTTGAGGTCTTTGAGACTGGTGTGAGATACCAAATGTATCATGCTTTGTTCCTGCTTTTTTTGGCAATATTCGGCAGCCTTGGTGAAAAGCATAAAAAGAGGGTATACTTGATGATTTTGATAGGAATTATCCTATTTTCTTTTTCAATTTATTTTTTGGCCCTCAACAGTCTTACCAACTTTGATTTTAAAGTCATTGGTTTTTTAACACCTATTGGTGGAGTTTTTCTGATTTTGGGATGGTTTCTTTTGGGATATTACATTTTAACCCACAAAGGGCTTAAATAAACCACAAAAGAGGGTTTAAAAGTTATATTTTTCTAGTTTTGCAGTATATAAAAAACTAACAAATGAAAGCTTCCACATCAGCTTCGAAAACGATTTCGCTAAAACCCTATGGAATTCACCACAAGAATGTCCATTATCAACTTTCTCCAGACGAATTGCACGACCTCACCTTGCAAATGGGCATGGGTAAAGAGTCATCTTCTGGTGCTTTGGCCGTAAATACGGGAGAGTTTACAGGAAGGTCTCCCAAAGACCGTTTTATTGTAAAGGACGACATTACAGAGGATAAGATTTGGTGGAGCAACATCAATATCCCTTTTGAGAGTGAAAAATTTGATCTACTGTACGATAAGGTCATTGATTACCTCAATGAAAAAGAGTTGTTCGTTAGGGATTCGTACGCTTGTGCCGATCCCAAATACAAAATGAACCTGAGGGTCATCAATGAATATCCTTGGTCCAATATGTTTGCCTACAACATGTTTTTGAGGCCCACAGAAGAGGAGTTGGAAGGTTTTGAACCGGAATGGACTGTAGTTAATGCACCGGGCTTTATGGCAGACCCAGAAGTAGATGGAACGCGACAACACAATTTTGCTATCTTAAACTTTACCAGAAAGATTGCATTGATTGGAGGTACAGGCTATACCGGAGAAATTAAAAAAGGCATTTTCTCTGCCCTGAATTTTATTCTTCCTGTTTATAAAAACACACTTCCTATGCATTGCTCTGCCAATGTTGGTGAAGCTGGGGATACAGCCATTTTCTTTGGATTGTCAGGAACAGGAAAGACCACCCTATCCACTGATCCGCACAGAAAGCTCATTGGTGATGATGAGCATGGGTGGACCGAGGCCAATACAGTTTTTAATTTTGAGGGAGGCTGCTATGCCAAGGTCATTGACCTTTCGGAGGAAAGTGAGCCTGAGATTTATGGAGCAATCAAAAAAGGAGCCATTTTAGAGAATGTGATTATGGATGATGACGGGGAGGTCGATTTTTCCAACACTTGCATAACGCAGAATACTCGGGTGAGTTACCCTATTTATCACATAGATAATATACAAGAACCTTCGATAGGGGAAAATGTAAAGAATATCTTTTTTCTCACTGCTGATGCTTTTGGGGTATTGCCCCCCATTTCAAAATTAACACCTGCCCAAGCGGCCTATCACTTTATTTCGGGATATACGGCCAAGGTAGCCGGTACTGAAGCAGGGGTTGTGGAGCCCCAACCTTCCTTTTCAGCATGTTTTGGCGCGCCATTTATGCCATTGCATCCCACCAAATATGCCGAAATGTTGAGCAAAAAAATGAAAGAATCCGGAGTAGATGTTTGGTTGATCAATACAGGTTGGACCGGTGGACCTTATGGTGTGGGTACCCGAATGAAGTTGAAGTATACCCGTGCCATGATCCATGCAGCATTGAGTGGAGAGCTTGGGTTGTATTGTTACGACAAGTATCATATCCATTCTGTTTTTGGGGTGGCCCAACCAAGGGAATGTCCCGGGGTTCCAACAGAAGTACTAAGCCCTAGAGCCACATGGAACAATGACGAAGCATATTATAAAACCGCATTTAAATTGAGCAACGCCTTCAGGGAAAACTTTAAAAAGTTTGAAGCCGATGCAAACGAAGAGATAAGGCGAGGTGGTCCGCAACGCTACGCCTTTTAGAATTGGAAGTAAAGGAAAAAAGCCCGGTAATGCCGGGCTTTTTTTATTGGGATACAAATAAAATTCTTACTTATTTACGCTGGTAATGTATTTCTGTAGTGCCATGGTCATGGACGGCGTCTCCGGTGTGGGAGCCTGAATGTCTATTCGAAGACCGGCGTCGGTGGCAGCTTTTACAGTGCTGTTGCCAAATACGGCAATGCGGGTGTTGTTCTGCTCAAAATCCGGGAAATTCTTCAAAAGCGATTCAATTCCTGATGGGCTAAAGAATACCAATACATCGTAATAAACGTTTCTAAGGTCTGAAAGGTCACTGATGACCGTCTTATAGAAGATACCGCGCTTCCAATCTATACCCAACTCATCCAAAGCCTGGGGCACTGCTGCCTTAAGCGCGTCGGAAGAAGGTAAAAGGAATTTCTCATCCTTATATTTTTTGATAAGCGGAACCAGTTCATTGAACGTACGCTTACCAACATAGATTTTACGCTTTCTATAGACCACATATTTTTGCAAGTAGTAGGCCACTGCCTCTGATTGACAAAAATACTTCATGGTGTCAGGAACCTTAAAACGCATCTCCTCGGCAATTCTGAAAAAATGATCAACAGAGTTTCTGCTGGTCAGGATAATTGCCGTAAAGTTGTTCAGATCGATTTTTTGCTGCCTTACATTTTTGGCTTCAACTCCCTCTACATGGATAAAAGGCCTAAAGTCTACTTTAACCTTTTCTTTCTCGATCAACCGTGAGTAGGGAGAGTTTTCGATTTTGGGTTCTGGTTGGGAAACCAAAATTGTTTTTACTTTCATAAGCTTTTCAATCTTTTAGGTAGCTTCCAATTATCACCAAGGGCGCAATTTCGAGTGCGCAAAGGTACAAAATAAAATAGACAAAATACGGAAACATGGCTTTTTGATAGTTCTTCAGCAGCTTTGCGATTCCGATGCCATTTATAAGAAGAATTAAGATTATCGCAGCATAAATCACTATTTTGGAATCCTTTAGGATGTAAATCAAAATTATATTGGCAGCACAGAGCACAAGACTGCCATAGTTGAAATAGGAAGTCTTACTGAACACCAATTCCGACACAAGTTCTTGGGTATTGAACACATAGGCCTTTAAGAATTGAACAGAGAATTTAAGCAGTTGAAAAAGAGCCAGAAACCCCATCAGCATAAAAAAAACCATTAGGGAAGGACCTTCCGGCAAGGCGGCAAAAATCTTTAACGACAGAAAAACAAAAAGCGAAAGGTTGGCCAATTGGAACAGGGTAAGCCATATATGAAACCAGTTTAAGAGTTGCCCCTTTTTGTGTAGCAGCACATATTTGTCATTAAAAGGCAGGATTATAAAATTTACAAACCTGTTGTGGTACAAATATTTTCCCAGGGTAAGCAAGAAAAGGGCCATAAACAAGACAATGGTCATCCAATCCAAAGAATTGATGGTTTTCTCAATCGGTATCATTCTTGGATTTTTATTGGCGTTCCGTTCAAACCGGGGGGTAATCCGTTTTCCGATATACCAATCCTAAAATAAGTTGGATTGTCTATTTTCTTGGGTAATGGAAGTTCAAACTTGTAATGGGCCGTGTCCTTGCTTTTTAAGTAGGCACTTTCCGGATATAGGCTGGTCACTTTTTGTGGCAGCATTTCCTTTACTTGCTTGTAGGGATTGGAATAGGAAATGGTATATTTTAAATTCTCAAGTAGAATATCAAAAGGATAGGGATTGTAAACTTTTAAGTCGTATCCACTACCTGTTTCCGTTTTGTTTACAACGCACTTTAATCTTCTGTAGGACTGAAAATCATCTATAAATATGCCATAAAAGACAGTGCTGTCCTGATCAATGTATTGTAGGTCCCCACTTTTTCTGTATTGGGTAATATAGACCACCTTTTTGCCTCTTACCCTTTCTTCCGAACCATCTATGGAGTATTGATTTTTTCGATACATATAATTGTTCAGCGAAAAAGTAGGTATTCCTGTATGGAACTCGTACATGGGGGAACGGCGATACGAATTTTCAAATACCACTGGAAAATCCTTTGCCTTTTCATGCAGATCATCTACCCATTCTTCGTTGCCATGGGTTTCATATATCTTAGGAAATAGGGGCTGATATATTAACCATGCCCTTGCATAGAAAAGAAGCAGTACACTTATAATTCCCAGGCGATACATCCATTTTCTGCTCTTGGAATTATCCATGAGATAGTTGAATGCCATAACCACCAAAGGAATGGAAATAACTATGGCCCATTGGGCCTGTACACGTCGATTAAAGCTGGAGATAAAGAAAAAAATCAGAATACCATACACTAAATACAACAGTGCTTTGGAAAAGGTGTCGGTAGCCTTGAACCGAAACAAGGAGGCATAGACCCAGTAAAATAGTAAGCCAATGATTACTATGAGATTTAAAAAATAGCCCAAGGTAAACCCTCCAAACGAATAGGCTTGGTTGGGCCTCTCATATAAGTGAAAGGTGATGGGTGCAAAATCGTTCTGGTAGAGCCAAATAAAATGGGGAGTGTAACAAACCAAGGCCAAAATTACCGCCATCCAAGCTTTTTTATTGGCAATGAGCTTAACATTGGATAGGAACACAAACAAAATGACCAGAACCGCATGATACTTGCTGTACATTAAAGCTGCCATGACCAACCCCAGTAATACCGTAGTCAAAGTAGAAGGATTTTTCAGGAAGCATTTGTAGAGCCATAAAAAAAGCGATGTAAAAAATAGAAGGGGCGTATCTGGAAGCGTCAAGAAACCATAGGCATTCATCAGTGTAAATGAAAACACCAACAGGAAAAAATGGATTATATAATCTTTCTTTCTGGGGTCATCCACAAGTAGCCAAAGCAACATATATGTTCCTGCCGATAGCACGCTGCCCATAAAACGAACCCCAAGCTCGTCGTTAAAAAAGAAACTGCTGATTTTTACCAAAAGGGCCACCATGGGCGGATGGTCAAAATAGCCCCACGCCATATCCTGGGCATAATACCAATAATAAACCTCATCATAAATAAGTTCCGTGAAAAAGCCTTGAACAAGATTTAGGACAAAAACTATGGCCAGTAGAACAAGGAAAAGCTTTGGAAACTTTTGGA
>JAUIGC010000198.1 GCA_030429835.1 Bacteroidia bacterium | reverse complement strand
TCTCGACACGGTTAAGACTTCACATGTTCATTCTGCCGAATTTACCGAGGATGGTTTGTTTATTGCTGATTTGGGATTGGATGCGGTGAAGCGATACAAAGCTGAAAATGGTAAGTATGTTCCAAACGAACAAGCCTCTATTGATTTACCTGATGGAGCAGGACCACGGCATTTTACTTTTGGACAAAATAGAAAGTATCTGTATGTCATCAATGAATTGAATTCTACCATTACCGTTTTTGAAAGGGAGGGTTCGGACTACGTAGAAAAGGAAACACATGCTACATTGTCTGAAGATTTTTCGGGTGAAAGTTACTGTGCCGATATTCATTTATCACCAGATGGTAAATTCCTGTACGGTTCCAACCGCGGGGAACAGACCATTGTCATTTTTAAGGTGGACAAATCTACTGGAAGTTTGAGCTTAGTTGGTAGGGAGTCTGTTCGTGGAGATTGGCCTCGTAATTTTACCATTGATCCTACAGGAAAATTTCTATTGGTAGCTAATCAAAAGAGTAACAATATCGCTGTTTTTAAAAGAAACGAAGACCAAGGCACTTTGGAATTTTTGGAGGAAATGTCCCTGCCAAACCCGGTTTGTCTGGAGTTCTTGGAAAATTGATTAAAAAAACGGACACCCTTAAAAAGTTACATGATCAAATGAAAGGTAACTTATTAACCCAATAAAACATACTGTTACAATTGCTTCAATATTTCCTGTATCGCTCGGTCTAGTTGAGGTTTGTTCCCGTTCAAGCGGTCTAAAAAAGTTTCGGGTACGGCGATATCCGGTGTAACCCCTGTTTTTTCCAAATTTTTTCCATCCAAAGTGAAACATCCCCATGCCGGTAAGCGATAAAAGGAGCCATCGACCAAACTCTTGCCCGAGGTAAAAATTATCCAGCGGTAGGTTTCCGTTCCCAAGGTTTTACCGAGTTTTAAGGCCTTAAATCCTGCTGCGGTCATTTCGGCATCACTAAGTGATTGTTCGTTCATCAATAGAATAATCGGTTTTGCGGCCGGAGCAAAGTTGGGTTGAGGTGCAAGGGCACCATCCCTATATTTCCATTTTAGATAGGGTTTTTGGGATAGTAACTGAAGCACTTCATCATGGACATTTCCTCCTGTATTATAGCGTAGATCCAGGATTAGGGCGTCCCTATGATTGGTTTCGGAAACCATTTCCCTTTTAAAATTTTCAAGCTCCCCACCACCCATATTCTTCATGTGTATATAGGCAATTTTTTTGTCGCTTTTTGAATCGACGTATTTCTGGTTATCGTCTACCCATTCGTCATAAAGAAGACTCCTTTGTGAAGAGGTAGTCATCGGGTGTAGGTTAACGGAAATATTTTCGTCCCCTCGTTTAAATTCCAGTTGTATTTCGGAGTCGATTGAAGGCTCGTTAAAATAAAATTCCCTATTCTTTTTAGAATCTATTTTTTGGCCGTTGACCGATATCAAAACATCACCTTTTTTAATATTCTTCCCTGAAATATCTGCGGGACCATCTGTTATGATTGCCTCCACCACATAGGGGTCTTCATTGGAAAAGTCTATTCCTGTCGCCAAGGATTTGGTTGTATAGAATACATCCTCTTCGTCTCCACTGGACCTAAAACCAAAGTGAGAAGTATTCAGTTCGCCCAGCATATCGTTGAACAATACTCTTAGTTGGTCCCTATTGGTTAAATAAGGCAAATATTGCTCATACTTTTTTCGTAGGGCGGTCCAATCCTCACCATGGAAATCGCCATCGTAAAAATTTTCCTCGAATCCTGCCCAGGCTTCATAAAACATTTGGCTGAATTCATTGGAGAGATTACGACGGAAAGTGTAGTCCATCTCAATTTTTTCGGACTTGTTCTTTTCAACGTCAAATGTATGCAAGTTTCCTTTGCTTAATAAATAATAGGAGTCCTTGGCATTTGCCAATTGATATCCTCGCATTTCGTCGTCCAAAACTTTTTCGGTCTTGTTCTTTTTAAAAGGTTCTATGACGGTCTTCCAAAGTTTCGTCTTTCCTTCATCGTGATTACTAAGATAAATGACATGAGTAGCATCATCCTTTTTAATGACTGAGGGACTATTTTGTCTTCCGAAAGAGGGACTAACAGCGTTAATCCGTTCCATAATTTTTTCTTCGTTGATCGTAATGCTAATCGGTTTTTTGTCTTCTTTGTCCTCCTTCTTTTTATCGTCTTTCTCCTCCTTTTCTTTCTCTTCCTCCTTGAACATTTCGTGGAACTTGTCCGTTGTATACGGATCTTCGTATTTATCCAAAGGCATTTGGTAAATCTGTGATTCATCCAATCCGTAAGGATATGAGGGTTTTACCAAGTTGGATACCATATACAGATATTTCCCGTCCGGCGACCAAATGGGTGAATTTTCAGTGACCCCGGTATTGGTAAGGTTGGTGATTTTCTTATTGGACAGACGTATGACAAAAACATCCGACTCAAAATTCCGAATTGCAGTATATACAATGTACTGTCCATTTGGCGAAAAATAGGGTTGTGGGGCATATAGGGCCCAAAATTCATCCTTTAAAAGGAGCTCACTTTTAAAATTGGAAAGATCAAGTAACCGCAGTTCATCGCGACCACTAATATATAGGGCTTTCTTAAAATCAGGATCAAGGACTATGTTAACATTGTTCCTTGAATCTTTGGTATGTTGTTTTTCTGAAGAAGTACCTTCCGCGTCAATGGTGAACAAATTAAAATATCCATCATCCGTGCGATTATAAAGAAGGGTTTTGTTGTCTTTAAGCCAAACCACTTCAAGTACACGTTCGTCAATTTTAGTGGGAATGTGCTTAATGAACTTTCCTTTGACGTCCGATACAAATAGTTCGCCCCTTGAAACAAAAGCCATTTTTTTGTTGTCCGGTGAAACCGAAAAATTGCTTATTTCTCCCTGAACCTTGAAATCTTGAGACTTCTCCAAGGTATTGTTATTGCTTATTTGAATTGGAACTTTTGAGGAAGTTTTGTTGGCAACATTATAACTATGGATTTGATAATCTTTTACAAAAACAATAAGATTACCATTGGCACTAACATGGGGCCTACCAATACTACTTTCAAATTTTGTCAGTTGCGCCTTTTCACCATGGTTAAGTCTATATAAGTTGTACTCTCCATTTGCCTCGTCGGAAACAAAAAACACGTTGCCGTCGGCATCAACTGTAGCCCATAAATCCTTTCCGTTGTAGGTCGTGTATTTATTAAATTCCTTGGAGTTAGGGTTATAGGATTTTATATCTGGATTGTAGGCGCCTTTATATCTTTTTCTATGTGTAAAAAGCTTTCCTTCCCAACTTTCGTTGAAGAATATTTCATTGGTCTTTGGGTGAACTACAATATTTGAAACCGTATTAAAGTAGTTGTCGAACAAACGTTTCGGAGTACCTCCGTCTATTTTTACCTCATAGCCGGAATATCGATTATAGCGGGAAGATGTGAAATATAGTTTGGAAGAATCCCAAGACCAACTGTCCATATCATCATCGGCATCATTAAAGGTCAATTGCTGGATATTTCCTCCCTGCAATGGCATTAAAAAGATGTCTTTGTTACCGTATGGAGTCGCACTAAAAGCCAGCCATTTGCCATCTGGGGAAATGCTGGACAAGGTTTCTCTGCCGTCCATGGCCGTAAGGCGAACTGCGGTTCCCCCGCTCGATGGCACGCTCCAAAGATCAGAGTCATAACTAAATACAATGGTTTTTGCATCGGGTGACAGGGTAGGGTCCATCAAAAAATAGGATTCCTGGGCTTTTATGGCAGTAAAGGAAAATCCAAGGACGAAAAAAGCAAAAATTTTAAGGTTCATATATGATTGATGAAATAAAAGAAAAATGAAAAAGTAGAATATTTGACAATTTAGTAATTATCACCTGAATAATTGGATTTTAAACAGTCCTTTAAAACCTTTTCCTTAATTTAGAGACGACTAATTCAAAGAATACAAAATGAAACCAAACTACTCCTTTATGGGCCTCATGGCCCTTTTGCTATTGTTATTTACTAATACTTCGGAAGCGCAGCGAAGAAACAAGTCCAAAAGTGTTACCGTTCCCTATCCGGAGGAATTATATTCCAGTCTGGACTATCGAGAAATTGGCCCGTTCAGGGGCGGCCGTTCAGCAGCCGTAACCGGCGTTCCAGGGGAACCCAATCTTTATTATTTCGGGGCCACGGGAGGTGGTGTATGGAAAACTCTAGACGGAGGACGCACTTGGGAAAATATTTCTGACGGTTATTTTGGTGGAAGTATTGGTGCGGTTGAGGTTGCACAGAGCGACCCTAACGTTATGTATGTCGGCGGTGGAGAACAGACCCTGAGAGGTAATGTTTCATCGGGTTATGGTGTTTGGAAGACCGTAGATGCCGGAAAAACCTGGGAAAAGGCCGGGTTGGAAAAAAGTAGGCACGTACCGCGGATCCGGGTGCACCCCACGGATTATAATACGGTATATGCAGCAGTTTTAGGAGATATTTACAAACCCACCCAGGAAAGAGGTGTCTACAAAAGTACAGATGGAGGAAAAACTTGGAAGCAAGTACTTTTTGTAAACGATCAAGCCGGTGCAGTCGATTTGACCTTTGACCCTAACAATCCAAGAATTTTATATGCTTCCACTTGGCGTGCACAGCGAACACCTTATAGTTTGAGCAGTGGTGGAGAAGGTTCTGCCTTGTGGAAAAGTACGGATAGTGGGGAAACTTGGAAGGAAATTTCCAAGAATGAGGGTTTCCCAACGGATACTTTAGGGATTATCGGCGTAGCAGTTTCCCCAAAAAATTCAGAGAGGGTTTGGGCCATTGTGGAAAATAAAGAAAAAGGAGGACTGTATCGTTCCGAGGACGGTGGAAAAAAATGGACGCTTGTCAATAGCGATCGTAGTTTAAGACAACGTGCCTGGTACTACACGCGCGTGTATGCAGATACCCAAGATGAGGATGTGGTTTATGTACTAAATGTAAGTTATCATAAATCTACGGATGGAGGTAAGACTTTTAAGTCGTTCAACGCTCCACATGGAGACCATCATGATTTATGGATATCACCTGAGGATGGGCAACGCATGATCATTGGGGATGATGGAGGTGCCCAGATTTCCTATGACGGCGGGGAGACTTGGAGTACGTATTACAATCAACCAACAGCTCAATATTATAGGGTAACCACAGACAACCATTTTCCGTATCGTATTTATGTGGCACAACAAGATAATTCTACTTTGCGAGTGAACCACAGGAGTGATGGTTCTGCCATTACAGAGGATGATTGGGAAGAAACGGCAGGGGGTGAATCTGCTTGGATTGCGGTAGACCCTGAAAATGATGATA
>JAUIGC010000022.1 GCA_030429835.1 Bacteroidia bacterium | reverse complement strand
AAAAGGTAGATGATACCCAATGGCACAATATTGTGGCTTGGGGCAAGACGGCAGAAATTGTAGAGAACTATTTGCTCAAGGGCAAACAGGTGGCCGTAGAAGGTAAACTTACCCACCGCTCGTATGAGACCAAGGAAGGAGAAAGAAGATATATTACGGAAATTCGATGCAATGAATTATTGATGTTGGGAAAATAAGACATAAGAGTACTTATCTAAGCCCTAAAACCGCTACGGTTTTGGGGCTTTTTTAGTAATAGGAAGTTTTGCTATCGCAGTTTACGTAGATACTTTTCCACATTCTCCCGGTCGGGTACTGTGGTGATTTCTTTTTCCAGGGCCTTTTCAAAATATTTCTTGGCGACATAATCATATCCCATGTTGTAATTGTATACTCCGGCCAAAAAATACCCTTCCCAAAAATTAGGGTTAAGTGCAACCAGATTTTCTAATCGGGATTGGTCTATATGGGCTTTTTCGGAAATGTTATCTTCTATTTCATCCCTCAACATTCTGTACCGCTCATAATTTTTATAAGCCTCACTTCGCAAAAAGGGGTCTTTAGGGATGTTCAAATCGGTCTGCGCGATAGGCCGATTCGTTACCTTGGGAAGGTTAAAAACTTCTTTTAAATCATACGCTACAAATTCACCCAGTTGATAGGGATTGCTGGATACCCAGACCAATAAATCTTCCGGTTGAAAAACAATACCATGATGCGCCAACAATTGATTCAAGGCCTTTTCATTTCCGTACCCTATTTGCTCCTCGTCCAAACCCTGTTTATCCCTTAAAATGGAAACCACTTCGGTAGGATTTACTTTGGATGTTTCTTCCAACAGCTCTTCCATACGTTCGTATCGGTATTGGGAATGGCTTTCCAAAATGTGTTTTTGATTCTTTTTGTCATCTGCATAGGCAGCACTTTGGAAGTGATTGGCACAGATCAACTGATTGTTATTTTCCACCTCATAGACTCCAAAATTATGGGGCGATACCTCTATGATGGCTGCTTTTTTATCCTTGGCACTACCTACGAATATCGATTCCGAAACAAAGACCTCTCTCTTCTTGGCAATGGCAATGGCCTCATCAATGGTGGATGCATATTGTAAAATTTCGCGTGTGACCAAGGAAACGGGAGTTTTGGCAATCAATGGAAATTGGGACTTTCCGGCGTTGATGGTTACGGTAAGCCCTTGGTCATTCATCCCGGAGACCACCCCGATCATACCCCCCCAGGTAACCGACATGAATTTGTATCCGTTTTCTGGTTCTACAAAAGCAATTATTTTGTTCTTGGCGAATTCATCGCCTGCGTAAAAATCAAAATTCCTGCCGATCAATAATTTTCCGTTCTCGGTTTTGTTGCCCCATGCTGCAAAGGAGGAACAGCCTACCAAAGCCAAATCCTGTAGTGCATGACCTATATCATGTGCTCCATGGAAATACATGACGCGCTGATAGGGCTTGGCGATATAATCATAATCCGGAGAGGCATATTTCGATATTCCATAAAGCTCCGTTTTATATTGGGCATCTATGTTGAGGTACATTTTCCGGTTAAACCATGCCAAGAACTTTCTCAGCAAATTTTGATAGCCTTTGGAGGGCACCAATTCATCTATCTTCCTTACGAAAATATCCTCCTGTTCGTTAAATAATTCTTGCGTAAGGCTTCCCGTTTTTAAACCCAATTCCAAAGGATTTCCACTCACACGGAGCTCCCAAAGCCCTTGTTTATTCTTTCGTAGAAAATTATCGGCTATGCTATAGGTGGAATCATTGATTTTTTTTCGCTGGGGAATTTGAGTTCGGTAAGCGGCAATATCCGGTTTTTCCAGTAAGGATTTCCTAACCCCACAAGAGGAAAGAACACCTATACTTAGAATCAGTGTAATTGCACGGTATAGCATTTTTAATTTTCCCAATTAGGTAAGATTAAGGATGTTCCTATGCGTTTTTTCTATGGCCTTTCTATCCTTGTAATCTAACCACTTTTGCCCCCAATGTTTACGCGTGAAATTATCAAAATGACGCATGACCAAAACATTATATAGCATATTGGCAAATCTTTTGGGGCTTCTGGGCAACGCCCTTAAGGTCATGGAAAAGCCTCCGTCCAGATATTTTATATAGTGCCAGTAACCACTGGGCATAAAAAGGGCGTCCCCATGTTCCATATTCGCCGTTATACCTTCAGCATATTGTAGGGCAGGATACTTTTCAAAATCGGGATGGTCCATATCGATGGATTCCAGATTATGGATGGAATAGGGTACCCTATATAGATATTTTGTCTGTTCCGGTGAAAAGAGGGTCACATGTTTATGTCCATCAAAATGAAAGTGCATGCTATCGGGCAAATCAATGTCATAGTGCATGAACACCTTGGATTCTCCACCACCAAAAAAGAGTGCGGGTAATTTTTTAAAAAACTTTAGGCCAATATCCGGATATTGGAAATCATCCACCAAATCCGGCATTTTCTTCAATATTTCATAAAAGAATATACGAAGGTCCGTGGGCTTCGTTTTTAATATTTCAATATAATCAACCAGTTTCATTTCCTTTACTGGAGCGTATACACTCTGTTTGTCCTTGGCGGGTTCGTTATTGTAGAGGGGTACAATTTGGTCACCTGCTTTGTCCTGTATATAGTTAAGGGTCCATTTTTTATAGGCCGGCCAGTCCTTGGTCAAGCCTTTTAAAAGCACTGGTTTCTGGGGCTTGTAATAATTTTCAATGAAATCTTCCTTAGAGATTGTTTCCAATACGGTAATTGGCGACGTTTTAAAAGTTCCCATTAGACTATGATTTTTTCATTGGACTTCTCATTGGTAATTTTATGGATTAAATAGGCACCACCCAGAATTTCAGAACAGGTAACCACGCCACTAATGGTCACACCAAGAATACCGTGCATATTTAGACTCTGACCTGTCAGATAAAGATTTTCAATTTTAGTTCTGGGAGAGATAAAGGATTTTAAGGGCTCGTTCGCATCCTTTACATATCCGTACATACTGCCTTGATGGTTGCCTATATAATCCCTGTAGGATAGGGGGGTGGAGGCATGTACCGATTGTATGCACTCCCTGATATTAGGAAATTTCTTTTCCAACTCCCTTAGAAAAATTTCAGTCTTATATTTTTTGAATTCTTCGTAGGATGTACCTCGTTCATTTTTTAAGGCTACCGTATTAAAAGTATGTTCCCACTCCTTGACCTCCTCATATCGCATATAGGTGATGGCCGTAAGTTGTTCGCCCCATTCATCTTGGTTCTTGCGTACACCCATGGATACCATATAGGTTTCTGGCCAGGATTCTTGTGTATAATTGTGTGCCTCCCATACCCTTCTATAGTCCTTAAAATGGTAGTAATTTTTGTTGAGGTATTTAAAGGTTTTTGGTTTGAGAACGATATGAATACTGAAAGCAGAAATTATACTTTCCATTTCTTGAATCCGACGGTTGTAGGACTTTCTAAAATGCTCCTCCCCAATCATTTTCAAGGTATGTTTAGGTTCTATGTTGGAAATAAAAAGGTCTCCGTAGACCTCGGTTCCATTTTTAAGGGTAACGGATATTAATTTCCGGTCCACACAGGTCATATCCACTACCTCGCTATGTTTGTAGGCTTCGCCACCATGTTCCCTTAACCTTCTTATCAGCAGTTTGGTAATCTGGCTCCCTCCATCTGCACATCTATAGGCACTCTCAATATAGGAGTTAATGGATAAGGCGTGAACGTATAGAGGGGTTTTATTTGGGTCGCCTGCATACAATAGGTTTGACCCGGCCAGCACGGCTCTCAATTTTTCGTTTTGGGTAATACTGTCTATATAGTTCTTGGCCGTTTGCTGAAATAGTTCAGGGTCATTGCCATAGGGCTTACCCTCTTCCAGATTGTAGAGCGGAAACTTATTGCAGATTTCCTGTAGTTTACGGCAATAGGTTTCTATAGCTTCTTTTTCCTGAGGAAACCTTTTGCACAGTTGAGCGGTAAAATTGTCATAGCCTTGGGCATGGGGATAAGTAGAGTCATCATTGTCAAAAGTGATGATGTCAAAACCATCTTCGTTCATTTTTTTCAAAGGAAGTCCATCCAAAATACCCAGATAGTCAAAGTACCGGTTTAAGTTTTGTCCTCTGGATAGACCACCTATGTAATGTACACCAGTATCAAAAATGGTACGTTCCCTAACAAAGGTCTGTAAATTGCCACCAAATTGATTGTTCTTTTCAAGAACACAGACACTACGACCTTCGCGAGCCATAATATTGGCGGCCACAAGGCCTCCCATACCACTTCCTATTATCACAACGTCGTACTGTTTTTTCAATTGGAACTTTTTGTGTTAAGTACAATAAAATTATCATTTTGCCCAGTAATCAAAAAATCTAAACCCAAAACTTCTTTATAATCAAGGGATTTCCCGGCTTTTAGGAGTATGATGGTTCTAAAATTACGCAGGTTCACCTGATCCATTGGTACTTCTTCCATAGTAACGATCAGCGTGTTGGCCGATTGGGAAAGTGCATCCTGTAAGGTCTTGTGAACCGTAATCTTGCTATAATGATGCGTTAGGAAATTTTGCGATAGTCCCATTCGTGCCTCTGGATTTTTTAAGTAAGTATGGATTTTTCTGTCTATGGAATCGAGGGACAATAGTAAATCCAATTGCCCATCATCCTCGGTAAGATGTATCAGGGTTTCTTTTTTTGGAAGCACTTGTAGTATCTCATGGTATAAGGTGCCATTTTGCTGCAAATCTGTCCTGACCCTTTTATAGGTGTGATTCCCCCTATACCGAAAATTTTCCAATATGGCTTTATCCCAGTAGCCGGCAACCTCAATTCCCTGCCTTAGTTGAAGAAACTGATTTCTGAAATAAGCACCCACCAATTTCGCTCTCTGCGTATAAGTGCTTCCAAAAGAATAGTCTTGAGGGGAAATTCTGGGTAGAATTTTCACCGTTATACTACCATCCCGTATTACAAAACTTCCCTTGGGCAATACTTCTGAATTTCCATGAATCAAAATGGGGATGAGGTCCAGTTGAAATTTTTCGGCCAGATAAAAAGCACCCTTGTGAAACCTTTTTATTTTGTTGGAAGTGGAGCGGGTTCCTTCCGGAAAGGCAATGATGGAAAAACCTTGTTCCAGTTTTTGTTGTAGGTAAGCTTCACCATTTTCAACACCTCCGGAAACGGGATAAGCACCTGCTAATTTTGCTGCTTTTCCAAAAATGGGAGAGTTGTATACCCAATCGTTAACAAGAAATATAAGCTTGGGGTGCAGCATTCCGATGCATAAAATATCCAGAAAGGAAGTATGGTTGGCAATCAACATGGCCGGTTTTTCAAAAGTTTCCTTTGAAGGATTCAATACCTGCTTTTTAACGAAAGGGTTGGTATATAAAACCGATTTCATCAATTTAGAGACGGCCCTGTGGAACCCAATATTTTGTCTTTTCGCTTGATCGGAATTGAAAAGGGTAACAATCCAGGCATAGATGGAAAAGAGTATTCCGCCCAAGCCGAAATACAAAAATGACAGTACAGAATGAATAAAATATCGTAAAGAAATCGGTCGCTTATTTCTATTGCCTATAAAAAGCCGAAACAATAAGGGTTGTATGGTAAAGGCAACAAAAGCTGCGGAGAAAATACCAATTAACGATACCCGGGAAATAGCATATAGTGCCGGGTGTTTGGCGAATATCATGACCCCCACACTGGCAATGGTCGTAATGACCGAAAGGATAATGGAGGTCTTATGGGTGGGTAAGGATTTTATTCCCGTTTGATGTTCCAACAATAATCCATTGGTGACAAAAATGCTATAGTCTACCCCGAGGCCAAAAATGAAGCTGCAGATAATAATATTGAATATATTGAATTCAATGCCCAACACGCCCATTAAACCAACAGTCAGAAACCAAGTAAGGAAAATAGGAACGGCCGTTACCAAGGTTAAGGATAGACTTTGATAAAACAGTGCCAGAATCAGGACGACGGTAATCAGGGATAAGAGTAGAAGTCTATTGAAATCGTTCTTTAAGGTGCCCAAGAATGATTCGTTCACTTCCTTTCGGTTGATGAGCAGGGTATTTGGAGTGTCCTCAAATTGAGATTTCAAGTTATCATATTGGTTTTCGTTTAACTTGATCAAGGAAGTGACCGTGGTTCCTGTGGATTCGGATACAATGTAATCTTCCGTCGTTAGGACAGGGAAAGCTTTAAAATCTGATATGCTCATAGGCTCAAATTCGCTATTGAGCCAATCATAAAAATTTTGAAATGTATTGGGCTTAAAGCCGAGATTTTCAGAATTGAGGTTTAAATCGGTCTGCAAGGAATCCAATCTGGACTTTGTCCAAAAATGACGCCATTGGTTTATCTTGGCTTCCTGGGTCTTCTTCGATTTGACCAAACTGGACACCGAGGTAAAATTTAATAGTTGTCCTTCATTTTTTAATTGTTGAAGTTTTTTATAGATAACATCATTTTGCTGCAATACCTGTTCCTGGTCTTCGCCATATGTGGATAGGTAAACCGATTTGGACTCCAAATCTGTAAGGTTTTCCAGTTTTTTCCTGGCTTCATTTAATTGAGGGGACTCGTAATTAAGCTTACTGATGTCTTGGTTGAAGGTTACCTTGTTATAATAAAATAGGCTGATGATACAAGCTATGGCAATCAACCCTATCGCCCACTTGCTTTTATGAAACTCGAAGGCCGCCACTTTTTCCAAGAAGGTGGATTTTCCATTTTGATCTCCTTCAAAAGCATATACTTGGGGAATGAACAGCAAAGAAAAAACAGCGGCACCCACCACGCTTATGGAGGCAAATAGCCCTAGATCCTGCAAAGCTTGGGATTCAAGGAACAGCAAACATAAAAATGCCGATGCCGTTGTTAGGCTGCTCATGAGAATGGAGGGGGCCACTTCACGATACATGAGTTGCAGATTCTCTCCTTTTCTAATATGCGTTAGGATATGGAGGGCATAATCCAAGGTTACTCCCAAGAGAATAGCCCCTATACCAAGTGAAATGGCAGAAATATAATCCCGGGTCAAAGCCAAAATGGACATGGCCAAGAGCGCACCAAAAACCGTAGGGGTGAATAATATTAAGGGGAGCGAAATCCTTTTGTAAAACAGAATCAACAAAATGAGCAGGATAACCATGGCAATACTTACCGTGAAAAGAATGTCATTTTTTACCTGTTGCGCATTGGCCACCGCCACAAGTGCCGCTCCAAAAAAAGAAACATCGATGGCATTGCCATAGGTAGACTTCAATTTTTCCTTCAGTACTTTGAGTCCCTCCGCCAAGGGCTGGTTTTCTACAGTGGCACTAGAAGGGTTTACTGGTGTTAGAAAAAGAAGAATATTGGTTTCCTCCTTGTTCAACAAAAAGCCGTTCTTCAATTTAAAATCTTCCGCAACTCCCAGTTTTTGTAGTTTCTTTAAGGCGATAAAGGAAAATCCCAAGGGATCTTTGATAATGGATTTCTTGGCAATAATACCGGAAGGGGACACCAAAGTGCGGTAGTTCTGTTCCATTTGTGATCGGATGCTATCACCTGAAAGTTTCCGGTCGATAGTCCAATAATCGCTTTCTTCCAAAAAAAGGGGAAGGTTATCATATACAAGGTCAAGTGTACCAAGTACTTGGGCGTCCGCAACCTTTCCTTGAACGGACTTAATGTATGCTCCATAGTCCTTTTGTAGGCTATCTACAAGATTGGATGCATATTGGGTAAGTTCTTCTACGGTCGTAGCTTCTCCCTTTTCAATATTTACAATGATTTTGTCCGTAAAGGAAATCGACCTAAGGACCTTTTGTATGCGCCGAGTTTCTGGGTTAGATGGGATAAGTGCCGTGATATCGTCCTTGAAATGTACTTTGGAAGCACAATAGGCAAGGCCGGCTACCACCAATAAGAGGTATATCAACCAAAAAAATCTGTGTTTATTGATATAGCCATATGTCTTAAAAAAGAAATCACCCATTATTAACGGCTATTTTCCGCTTTCCAAAGTATGTTAGGGTAATATAGCCTATTCCTCCTAAAAGAAGGGCTCCACCACAAGCCAAAATCATACTTCCTATTAAATAGGCCTTTAAATGGGTCAAGAAATCAAAATTAGCGTTTATGGATTCCAATGAGAACGTAAAGGACTCACCTAAAATCCAACTGCCTGTTTGCAGGCTTCCCAATACGATAAACGGAATGAAGGGAGGCAGACTCACATTGGAAAAGGCAAAAGCAATGGGCTTGTTCAATTTAAGAATAAAGGATAAAAAAAGGACCAATATGGTATGTAGACCCCAAAATGGGCTTAAGCCTACAAACACCCCAAGGGCAATGGATAGGGCCTTTTTTGCCGGGGTGTCGTTACTGCCCAAAACATCGTTCAAAAGAAATGTTTTAAATCCTTTCTTTTTGATTTTCCTAAAAAAATCCCTGGGTTTTATATAGAATACGGTTGCCAAAACGAACCATGTATTCAGGATGCTGATTCTTGTAAAATCGGGAACGGTTCTAAAATGTGACACTCGATCAACATCGTCATACAAAATTTTGACGGGTACATTTTTTACCAAGGTTCCATGCCAAGAAGCTTTTACGATGACCTCGATTTCAAACTCGAATTTTGGTGTATACAAGGAAAGCTTTTCTATTTCCTTCAAGGGATACAAGCGAAATCCACATTGTGTGTCCTGAAGCCACGTACCAGTCTCAAACCAAAACCAAAAATTGGAAAACTTATTTCCAAAACTACTTTTACCGGGAACATCGGCCTGTGCCATGTTTCGGGCGCCTATATATAAAACATTTTTAGTGGTTTCCCTTTCCAGTGCATCCAAAAAAACGACAATATCTTCAGCAAAATGTTGCCCATCGGAATCCATGGTAATGGCATAATGGTATCCTTTCTTTAGGGCTTCTTCAAAACCTACCCTAAGGGCCTTTCCTTTTCCCTGGTTTTTTTCATAATGAACTTGATCTATTTCAGGAAACCCCTCCAGTATTTTAGCGGTATTGTCCGTTGCGCCATCATTAACAACGATGATATTACTGGTAAACCGTAGAACATCCCTTAACACCCGGGCCAATGATTTTTCGTTATTATAAGTGGGTATTAGCACACAGCAGTGCCATTGTTGCATTCTTTCCTGTATGGTTTTTAGATTGGGCACTTGTTGCTGAATTGGTAGATTTTCTTTAGAATTTGGGTAAAGATACACAATAGTAAAGCGTTAAAAAGTCGCCTTTTCCTCCTCGGTAAAGGCTTTCGAACTTTTGCAATAGGATTGTATCATTTCCTTTACTTCACGTTCCTTAAGTAGCGAATAATTTTTGAGAATTATGGCTTTATCGGATTCTATTTGGTCTTGGTAATTTACGATTCTGGGAGCGTTTTCCTGAACGGTAAGCCTAATGAAATGTAATTCGACATTTTCAGGGTCAGCAGCTATGGCATCCTCCATCATTTCTGCTCCCTCCTTAAAAAAGGTCTTTTTGTCCTTGATGCCTTTGGCATATTTGGCCTTTAGTGTAGCTATAGCCCCCTTATAACCATAGAGAACAAGATTGTCCTCTATCCCAACGGAAGAAAGTTGTGAATACAACGAATCTACAATGAATGCATCATCCTTCGCCTTTGGGTATAATTGTCTTACTTCCTGTAGGTTTATGGAAAATAAAAAAAAGTAAATAAGCCCTAACAACAAAGATTTCATTACCCGACTATTTTAAAGGTGGCATTCAACTTTAATGCCAAGGTCTCTTCAAAACGTACTGTGTTCTTGATTTTAACATCCCCTTCATCTTGTGCAAGTTGAATTTCAAATTGCACTACGTCATTTTTTTCCGGATTGATGACCGACATAAACTTTACATTGGAGGCCACGGACAACATGAGTTTCTTCTCTAGAGACTTTTCCGTTAATTCTTTAATAATCTGTATCACACAAACACCTGGTAAAACTGGGTGACCTGGAAAATGCCCTTCAAAGATTCTGTGTTCTTTGTTGAGTTTGATGGTGGCCCTTATATTAGGTTCCATGTATTCAAATTCCCTAATCTCGTATAATCCTTCTAATAACATCTATTTTAATTTAAATTTATAGGAGGCTCCCAATTGAAAAACACCGTTCAAGTTACTCCCATCTTCTTCGTAAAAGTCATCCGAACCAAAAAAATCGACACTAACGGTTCCTTGTTTATAGCGGGCCTCCAAGGTTAGGCCAAAATCAAATTCATAACCTATACCACCAAACACCACCACATCAAATGGTGATATCTCGCCATCACCGTCCCCATTGAAGAGATTTACAAAATTGTTTTTTAAGTTGACGTCCAGACCAAGGCCAAGATTAAAATGGAATCCTTTATTAGGTCCTACGTAAAATTTATTGGCGGCCATAATCGATAAGTAGTCGATTTGCACATCTCCATAATCCGGACTTATAGAGGTTCCCCCTTGGGAGGAATAAAGGATTTCCGGTTGAATACTATATCTGGCCGATAAAGGAATTTCAATAAATCCTCCAATGTACAATCCAGATTTTGGCTCTAGTCGTGTTTTGCTGATACGGCTTTCATTATAGCCCAACTTTATGCCCGGAGCTACCTGCGCACTTAAAAAGGATACATTTGCACCAACAAGAAACAATAATATGGTCGTTAACTTATTCATCTAATGGCCTGTAAAGATATGGTAAGTTTAATATTATAATGGGTGATTTGAATATGTCTTGCCACACTATCTTTAATTTCGGAGAATTCAAAAGTTACTTTTTTCTTTTGATTACCTACTCTAATGATTTCGGATAGTGTATCATTTTCAAATTTGTAGAAATGTAATTTAGACCCTATTTTGGCCTTGGTAAGCACTTTATTATTTTTTGCAAAGATTTCCGAAGGGGTAATTTCTTCCCGTATCAAGGTTCTAAAATCTTGCTCCAACACATTTAAAAGTATCCTGCGGTCCATTTCCTTTAGGATGCGGTTTACCTTAAAATCTTGGTCACTGAGGATAAAGTCAAAAATGGTATTTCCAAATTCCGTAGTAAAGGCTATTCTGTGAGCCGTATTGTCCAATTTTTTTATCACTAGAATTCCTCCAAACCGGTTATCAAAAACGGTGATATTGGCTTTGTACACGTAGTCTTTTTGGGAATCTGAAAAATACGGATTGATTGATTCGTGGATATCATTTTCCAAAGGTTTATAGCCCAATTTTTTGGGATAAGGGGTACAGCCCAAAAAAAGAAGGATAAGGCTACTGGCTAAAAACCTCATCGGGAATCGTTTTGTTTTCTACCCTATTTGAAAATACGATTTTGGTGTAATCACCACTAGGCTCGATCATTTTAACTTCGTCCACGGTCCCTTCGTTGGAAAACGTAATGTGAAATGCTTTTATGAACTCCGAAAATTGCGGGTCCTTGGGCAAAAAGTGTACTACTCTAGCACTATCTTCCTTCAGGTAAGAAATATCAAACTCATCGGCATTGAACATGTCCCCGTTGATACTGGCACTGATCAAGTGGTTCAATTGCTTAAACAATTCGTTGGAACCTAGGTCCAATTTGCTTTTATTCCCATTGTCGTTTATGAGCAATTTTTCATCCTTAAAAACAACCTTATATGAAAAAGGGGTTAGATATTGCCAGCTGATGTTCTCCGGGGCCTTGAACGCCATTTTTCCACTAGACTCAATATCATTGGATAAAAAATCCAGATGTTTAGACTGTGTAAAATCACTGGTAATGGTCATGGTTTCCTTGGACTTTTGCCCTACTTGTTCCTGAAGTATTCTGGCCTCCTCCTTGGTCATTTGGGTCTGTGGAAAAGCGATGCAGCTGAATAACAACGCTATTATCAGAAATCTATACATAGGCCTTTATTTGAAGTAAATCGTCCACAGTGACCGATTTAAGCTTACTTTCCTCCAAAAATACCAATAATCGTTCCAAAACGAGTATGGATTTTTCACTGGTATCGTGAAGGAGGATAATGTCCCCTTTGTGCGCTTTGGAGGTTATCCGTCGTAAAACCTGGTTTTCATTCCTGAATGTGGTGTCCAGGGAGCGTACGTTCCATCCTATGGAATTCAAATTGAGTTTTTTAACGGCTTTGGCTATACTTGGGTTGGTAACCCCAAAAGCAGGTCGGTACAGTGCCATGCTTAAACCGGTAAGGTCCTCTACAAGTTCAATTGTTTTCGACAGTTCGCCAATAACCTTTGCAGTTCCAAAAAAGCCAAATGCATTGGAATGGGAGAACGTATGGTTGCCCACGGTATGTCCTTCTTGAATGATTTCTTTAAAAATTTCAGGGTGTTTCTGTATGTTTTTACCGATGCAAAAGAAAGTGGCCCTAACATTATACTTTTTTAATAATCTTAGGGTTTTTGGAGTGTAAAGGGGATGCGGGCCATCGTCAAAGGTAATGGCAACGTGATTTCTTGAAATATCTTTTTTAGAATTCAAGGAAGGGAAGTGATAGTTCCATTGAATGAAAAAGGAACCGCATACTGTCAGCAAAAACCAAATAAATCCTAAAAAGGCAAAGACAAACCAGGGAACGGGCCGGAAAAAGGAAAGCGCCAATAACAGTATGGAGACAAGAAGGAAAGTGCTATTTACGGGTTTTCGCTTTAGCATTTTTCCAGTAATACTAAACTGTGGTTTTTACCCCTGTATTGATTGTACAGTAAGAGTCTTTTTGGTCGATCTATCTGAACATTGTTCCATCTTAGAATTTCTGGAACCTTACCTGTTTTGAAGATTTTGTTGGCCATCCAAAATGCAAATCCAGAGGCCGTGTCATATTCTCCCGAAAGATGTTTATACACCAATTGTGGGATTTCAAGAAACAGGGAAGTACCAAGCTCATGATAAATGGTGTCATGTTCCAAATCGCCATTATTTCCCAAGATAACACCGTCCAAATCCTTAATGGATACCCCGTTTTTTTCCACAAAATGCCTAATGGTTTCTGAAACCTCGTCATTTGAAAGGGTATTGTAAATTCCCATATCCAACAATTTGGAGTAGGTGGATTGCTGTCTCTTGTTGGACAACACGAAAAAGTGGGAGCCTTCCCCAAATACGATTCCCTTAGTACCTGAATTAAGGACATCTCTCATGGAAACCGGTTCCTTTTTTATATGTTCAATAAATTGATGGGTAATTACGTGGTGGTCCACCACTTCATCTACCGCACCGACCAATATATTTTCGGCTTCGTTGTTTGCCAACTGGAGTTTGGCATCCCATAGGCTGGATTCGAACGAAATATTGGAATGCACATAGGTAAAGTTGTATCCCTTGCATCCCATGTCCAAAGCTATGGAGCCCGCAACCGTGTTGTGGGACGATTGGATAAATTTTGTGGGAGTCAGATATTGCTCATCATTGTCCAATAAGTCCCGTACAAATTTCTCCGAGTCGCCCAGGCAACCAAGGCCAGTACCTACGATAATGGCGTCTACATTTTCAAGACCCGCTTCCTTCATGGCATTCTGCGAACTTACAGCACTCATTTTAATACCTTTTGCCATTCTTCGGGCAGCCGCTGGCGGTATGTATTCCTTATAGTTGGGGTCCACGGCCTTAACGGAAATACCTTCGTAATCAACAATTTCGTTCAGAAATTCTGAATTGTTGAAGGTTTTTTGAACCGAAACCGATCCGATGCTATTGATGTAGACTTCCTTTTTCATCCTTCCTTGGTAAATATAAGGGTGGAACAATTCCCTCCAAAACCAAAGGAATTTGAAAGTACGGTATTTATCTCCTTGTTTTTTAACTGTGTTTCAGGGACCAAGTTAAACTCGCTCATGGGAGTTTTAAAGTTGAGGTTGGGATAGATAACATTATTTTGAATGGACAAAACGGAATAAATAGCTTCAACGCCCGCAGCTACGGCCAAGGTATGACCCGTAAAAGGTTTGGTGGAACTAAATTCAGGTATTTTGTCCTTAAAAACCCGTAGAATTGCCCTTCCTTCCGAAAGGTCATTGTTGGGAGTGGCCGTTCCATGTGCATTAATGTAATCGACTTGGCTTGGTGGTATCCCTGCCACTTTTAACGCTTTTTCCATGGCCAGTACCGCACCGTCCCCATGTTCAGATGAAGCGGTTTGGTGAAAGGCATCGTTGGCATTGCCATAACCCTTCACATAGGCCAAAACCTTTTTGTTTTGCTTGGAAACGATTTCATCCGATTCCAAAATCAAAAAGGCTGCCGCTTCGCCTAGATTAAGTCCCTTTCTGTTTTCGTCGAATGGGGTGTTGTACGTGTCCGATAAAATCATCAAGGTCTTAAAGCCGTTGATGGTAAATTTTGAAAGGCTATCGGACCCTCCTACGATAACACGATCCAGTTCACCACTTTTTATCATTCTAGCGCCAAGCATAATGGCATTGGCCGCAGAGGAACAGGCTGTACTAATGGTAGTGACAAAGCTCTTGGATAGGCCAATGGCCTCCGCAATCTTTTGGGTAGAGTCTCCGGCATGTAATCCGTTGATATGGTTCCAATGGGCATCACTTTCATAATAGTCGTAAAAGTATTGCTCCGCTTTGTCCATACCTCCAACCGTTGTTCCAGAAATAAGCCCTGTTCTGTAGGCTAAGATGTCCTTTATACCTGCTTGGTCCAGCGCCTCTTTAACGGCAATAATGCCCAAAAGCGGTGTTCGGGAAAGCGTATCCGGGCCCAAACCTAAAACTGTTTCAAGGTCGCCGTTCGTCATTGGAACTTCGGCTACCATGGTCTCATTCTCGTGCACCGTCCTAATATGTCTGATTTTGGAAATACCCGTTTTACCGGATATCAGGGAAGCATAGTTTTCAGCCACATTGTTTCCAATGGCTGAAATCATGCCCATTCCTGTAATCGCAACTCCTTGGTTCATTGAAAATGTTTAGACAAAACAGCAGATTACACGCTTAGTAAGGATGTGTAATTAGATGTCCGGTTAAGCTTTGTTGGCGCTGATGTATGCGGCCATAGTGTCTATGGATTCAAAAATCTTTCGTCCTTCCTTTGGGTCTGCCAATTTTATACCATAATCCTTATCCAGCATTACGATGAGCTCCAAAGCATCAATAGAGTCAAGACCTAAACCATCGCCAAATAGCGGGTCATTGTCCGCAATTTCATCGGCGGTAACATCCTCTAGGTTCAACTGCTCTATAATTTTTTCCTTTAATTCTTGTTTCAAATCACTCATGGGTCGTCTTGTATAATCTGTTTATTTCAGGATCGGAATGCACAAAAGTACCTTTCTTTGCCACAACATACAAAAATGCATTATATTTTCCATTATCCACATCTACCCAGCCACATAATACTTTTTTGGCCTTGTTTTCATCCAGTAATTGGGAGGTGTAGGAGCTAAGGATTTCAGGCGAAAATTCATCATTGACAAAGAAGCAGTTTTCTGAATGTATCTTATGTTTGATACTTATTTCGCCCATACAGATATTGGCTAGGGTATAAACAAATACGGCCGGACTTGGATAGTATTGTGTAGCGTCCTTTATCGAGTCTTGATACCCCCGGTCCGTATCCAAACTGGATGCCCTGTTCGAGAATACCATGGCCATATTTTTTTCATTTTCATCCTTTAGAAGAACTTCCGCGGCCAAAAATCCCAATTTACTCAGATTGTCCATTTTAAAGAACTTGGGGTAGTCAATGATCAAATTTTTATAGGCCGCTTTCATGACCGACTTAAAATTGGTCTCCAAAGTCTGAAAAATGATGTTTCCGTTTACGGACACCTTTCCATCCCTAATCTGGCTGTAACGTTCTATATAATAATCGTTCTTCAAAAAATCAGCTTTTTTTACAAACAAACAAGGTATGGAATTCCCCCAAACTTATATCGTCCCTTACTTCTAAACCTGCTTGCTCCACAAGTTCCATAAGATCTGTGGCTTTGTACATTTTACTGTTGCCATTGGCCATTGCGGTAAAATAGAGTGAAGTTGCCTCTAATGTAAATTTTGCATTATCGAACTTTTGTCTATCGGTATAGGTTTCGATGATTATTAACTCGGTTTCAGTATCCATGGCATTGGCGGCAGTCCTGAGAATTTTGAGGATTTCCTCTTTGGAGAAGCAATCCAAAAACTGGCTCATCCAAATGGTGTCCGCTCCTGCAGGAATTTTTGGGTTATCGGAAAGCCAGTCTATTTCCGTTCCTTCAACCCTGTTTCCAAAACCTTGGTCGGCCGTGTTCTTTAAAGCAACTTTTAACTGTCCGGGCAAATCAAAAATGTGTACGTTCACTTCCTCATTATAGGCACAGCATTGTACTGCAAATTTACCGGTGTTCCCACCTATATCGAATAGCAATTTGGGTTGGTGTCTAAAAACTACCTTTAAGGCTTCCTCAAAAATACCATCGGAATAAAAATGATCAAAATCAAACCATGACTTTTGGATTTCCGGTTTTAATTGGGACAGACCCTCATAAATCGTTTTCCAATTTCCCAATTCTTTTAGTCCGGCAGGTTTGCCCTCGCGAATGGCCTCCTCCAAATGATAAAGCCCTTGGTAACAGACATCCTGGGTGAAATTCATGTTCACCTTTGTCATGGGGTTATAGTTTAAAAAGTAACCGATCTTTGTAAGCTCATATCTTCCACGTTCGTCCATGGAAACAATCTCTGAACTTTCGGCCATCTCCAAGAGTACACCAAGTCCATATTCACTGATGGAGAGCTCTTTGGATATTTCCTGCAGGGTAACTCCACCTTTGGCCACATTTTTAAAAATGAAATCGAAAACCCCCAGGTTTTTCAAGGAAACGGTCGTTTGGAATACAAATGGGGCAAAAGCTATCTTTTGTGCTTCCTGCAGGGCATCGATGGCCTTTATGTACTTTTTTGGCATTTGCTCAATTCAAGAATTAAAAATGGCGAATTTAATACCCCACATATTAATAACAAAGTTTAGACCTTTTTAAAGATTACCGCAGTATTGGAACCTCCAAATCCCGATGCTGTTTTCAAGAATGTCCCTATTTCCCTTTTCTTGGTTTCCTTAATAATGTTCAAGGGTCTGGACACCCCTAATTCTTGAAACCCTAGGGATGCAAAAAGCGTATTTCGATGCAGGGAATGCATGCCGATTATACTTTCCAATAAGCCTGAGGATCCCAAAGTATGGCCAAAATAGCTTTTTAGGCTGTTCAGGGGTGTCTTGGATAGTCCGGCCCTATCGAAGGCTATGGATTCCATTTCGTCATTGAACATCGTGGCGGTGCCATGTCCTGAAATATAATCTATGTCTTTTTTTTCTATACCCGATTGTTGTACAGCATTTTCAATGCACCTAAAAAGTCCTTCCCCTGTACGTGACGGACCAGAAATATGATTTGCGTCATTACAAGAGGCCTCTCCCATAATTTGAACCGATTCTTGGGCCAATTCATTGGGATTTTTGGTGACCAAAACACTAGTAGCCACTTCGCCGATGTTAATTCCGGTCCTGGAATTACAATAGGGCCTACAAGGCTCCAAACTTAGTGCTTGAAAAGCATTGAACCCGGAAAGGATGAATTGGGTTACCATATCTCCGGCTACGATGAATATACGGTCGTATTTCCCTTGTCGTATCATTCTTTTGGCCACGGCAACGGCCAAAATTCCGGATACACAGGCATTGGAAACGATAATGGCCTTATCCTTAAAACCAAAAAAATTCTGTATTTGGTCACCCAATTCGGAAAGATAGGCCCGGGATTCGGAAAAATTGTTGTCATCCTCCAAAACATCAATGTTTCCTTTGGTAGTGGAAATGATCAGGCCGGTACGATCGTCCAGGGGTAAATTGGATTTTAAAATGGTATCCGATAGGGAAACCAGCATCATTTTTTCTAAACGGGTATGTTCCGATTTCGGGTCGAGGTCTTTATATCTTTTTTGAAGTTCGTTTTGATCGATTCTGGAGGAGCAAAAGGGGACATGCAGTACCTTTTTATCCTCATAAACGGATAATCCACAGTTTCCGTTTTCGATATTATCGATTACAGAAATACTTTCAAATCCCAGTGAAGAAACAATGTTGTTATGTGACAAGTAAACATTATCCATCCAATAATCCTACTTTTTTCTTCCACTCCTTAAAAAACTCCGGGATGACCAAGGATAACTCTCCCTGGAGTTCCACAAATACCTGCACCGTTTCCCCGGTACAGACCACCTTTCCCTCCGGATTTAATATTTCGTATTTGAAAATCATTTTGGCGGCGGCAGAATCCACATAGGTTGTCTTAATCTCCGCAACATCACCATATCGTAAGGGCAATTTGTGTTCACAGGTGGATTTAACTATAGGTGATGAGAAGTTATGTTTTTTTTGGTCTAAATAGGATATACCATGATGTCTACCAAAGGCCTCCCGGCCATCCTCAAAATATTGTATATAGTTCCCGTGCCAAACAATACCCAATGGGTCGGTTTCCGTGAAACGGACGCGTACCTTACTTGTGAAACTGATTTCCTTGGAATTCTTAGACGGCATTCTTTTTTTCGTTGTAGATGATTGCAATTGTTGTTGTGACTATAAAAAATAACAATAAAGCTGAAATTTCAGGAATGATTTCCCCAATTCCAACATTTCTCAAAAATACGTCATAAAAGGCATTTAATCCCCAATTCATTGGAGAGAGCCTGGAAAGGGTCTGCATAAAATTGGGCATGGCAAAAACAGGTACCCAAACCCCACCAATAGCCGCAAGTATGACCACAAAGGTGGCTCCAAATGGTGCCGATTGCTCCTGGGACTTGGCAATGGTCCCCAATAAAAGCCCCAGTCCTATGGCCGCCAAACCCGCAAAAAAGGCTACGATCAACAATAAAGGAATTCGTCCGGTTACCTCCAATTTGGGAAGTCCCATCAATGGAAAAATATAAATTCCCAATAACAACATTAAGATGAACTGAATGAGGGATACCCATAGAAAAATAATGGTTTTGCCTCCCAATACCGTCGCATAGGGGATAGGCTGTGTTCGTAATCTAATAAAGGTTCCCTGGTTTTTTTCGTTTACCATATTTATGGAAAGTGGTAAAATAATAAAGAAGATAGCGAATAGGGTCCACGCCGGAATATTGTGCTGGGTGGAGTTGGGGATACCTTCTTTTTTGTTCGTATTGGGAACAATTTCAGTGAAGGAAATAAAGCTTTCGGTATCAAAAATGGATGTGTTTTCGTCCTCGCCCAATTCCTCCTGAAATGCCCGATAAATGGACTGACTCTCAATTTGGGAAATCATTTTGTCAATATTGTTCCTTACGGAACTTTTAAAAGACTGTTGGGTAGCCGGATCAAAGTAAAGCCTGATTTCCTTTTTTTCTATGTTCACCAGTGGTTCTTCACGGTCTGATTCTACCCCGAATTCCGCCAATATACCGGATACATTTTGATCAATTTTAAGGTTTAAATCCTTTGTAAGATCCTTAGGTAATATTATGGCCAGTTGAAAATCTCCTTTTTGTACTAAATCTTGGGCATTGGCCTCGCTTTCTTTCTTTATGATGTTAAATAAACTGGATTCATTAAGATTGGTGATAATTTGGTTGGAGACTGCTCCTTGGTCCATATCGACCAAAAGAATGGGTATTTTGTTTTCTTGTATGGTCTTAAAAGTGTTATCCTGAATGAGGGTTATGGTGATAACCAATAGTAACGGCATCAGAAATAATACGGCCAGCCCTCCCAAATCCCTGGTGAGCAACCAAAACTCCTTTTTTGCGGATACAAAAAGTTTATGCATAGTCCCGTAATGCTTTTCCGGTGAGGGCAAGGAATACTTCTTCCAGATGTTCGGCACCTTGTTCATTTTGGATCAATTCCTTTGGCGTGCCCAAGCAGATTAGTTGGCCATGATCAATGATTCCCACCCGAGAACAAAAATTTTCGGCCTCATTAAGATGGTGGGAGGTATATATAATAGTGGTTCCGTTGGAATTCTGCTCTTTTAAAAAATCAATGATTACCGTCTTTGATTGCACGTCTACCCCAACAGTGGGCTCATCTAGAAAAAGCACTTTGGGCTGATGTAAGATCCCTGCGATAAGATTTACCCGTCGCTTCATTCCACCCGAGAAGGCCTTTATCTTTTTGTGGGCAAATTGTCCAAGCCCTAGAATATTCAGATGTTCTTCAATGGAGGCTTTGAACGATGGTCCCTTTAGCCCGAACATGCTCCCAAAATAATAAAGGTTTTCGTAGGCCGTTAGACTGGGATACAGTGCATATTCTTGAGGTACAATTCCAATAACCTGTTTGAGCTGTTTATTGTTGGATGTATAGTCCAATCCATCTATTTTAAATGAACCTGAACTAGGTTTGATCAATCCACTTAGAATAGAAATAAGCGTTGTTTTTCCGGCACCATTAGGTCCGAGTAGACCAAATATTTCTCCATTTTCAACCTTGAGATCCAACCCTTTAAGGGAATAATGTTCCGCATCCTTATATTTTTTCGAAAGTTGATCAATTTGGATCATGGGGCCGCGTGGATATTACACTGTTTTTTTCAATGTTTTAAAAAATTGCTCTTCACGATCGGCCAAGGCTTCCAGTTGCACGGCCACATCCTCGTACCCATTACTTTCTGCATTTCTGTTTTTGTAAATGCGGGAGGCATCTACGGCAAAGTCGCGCCATGCATCTCCAATAGAGGTCATTTCCTTGGAAAGTTTCATCAATTTAGGATTGTTCAACATTGCACTGGCTTCCTGCAAAAAAGCGGCATAAATATATCTGAAACCACCGCCACCCGTACCAATCTCTTCTTGCATACGAACAATCTGACCTAAATAATGGTTTGCTTTTTTTGGACCTAATTTCTTGGGCCATTTACGAATATTTTTGGCTACCCAGCGCATAGCCTTAACCCCAACAATAGGTACTGGGGCTGTCATGTCCCTTGCGGTTTGTTTGATTCCCTTTACGATGGCAGTTTCCAATTCAAGCTTTTCCGGAAAGGAAATGGGGTAGTACATATGCCCTTTAGGGGCAAAGGCTCCCTTGGCAAAGCGAACTTTCTCCAACTCCTTCTCCGTTAGGCTGGTAACTTCTTCCATAACGGGGTCACTAATGAGATATCGGTCGCCCTGTTTGCCATAGACCACCATATTGTGGGCGTTGAAATGAAAACGGTATTCATCTGGGAAATAGACAAGATTATACACCCCTACCTGCAACCCAACCGGGTTGTTCTTGGCCAAATTTTGGTCCAAGCGTGCCTTGGCCAGTTTTGGGTTCTTAAACTTTTCCCGTTTCATTTTAATCCCTGTTCTCTTGGCAAATTTATTGAAGATGAATCCGGGCATGGATCGGTAGGTAAATACTGGGGCGTAGTTGACCTTTAAAAATGGTAGGTAGCTGAACAACAGCCCAGAGCCAATACCAAATACCATGGGTTCGCTAATGTCAAAGCCGTTGTGCTTCATCAGGTTGGAAACCACCCCGTTTTCGCAATGGGCAGACTGATTATGGGCAAAGTCTATTTTAAGATTCTTCGTCATCAATAGATTTCAATTGTTCAATGCTGATTTCAAAAACATCAGCATACTTTTTTAGTGTTTTTTGATTGAGTCTTTTAAAAACTGAAGGTTTAAAATGTCTTTTAACCCGCCATTGCCACATCCCTACATAGCTGGCCAAAACGGGAAGGTCCATTTTGTGTACTTCCATGTAATATTCAATAGGACTCGTTTCATTGTTCAACACCCTTTTTTTTGCATTGGCAATGCGTTCCTCTATTTCTTTAATAGCATTATCAAGGGCAATTTTTTTTGGATTCCATCCTGTACTTAAAGAAGTGGTATACTTACCATCGTCATCCACTGCGTATACCATCTCCCTAAAATTGGCAGAGGCAAGATTGCTCTCGTCCTGTGGTACTTCTTCTTTCTTCATAACTATACTTCTTGAATCAAGCAGTTTAAAGTACAATCTACGATTAAATCATCATTTCTAAAAGTGTTGGAACTCATGGTGCAGATACTAACGCCATTGAGGTCATATCTTGATACCAGCTTTGCCTTGGTCACCAAAAGGTCGTTTACTCGGGGCAGGGCAAAGATTTCTACTTTCTTAATAGCGCTAATGTATCCGATGATGTTATTGCTGGTTCCCTCTAGGTCCTTCTTATCGTAAAAACTTTGCCCTACAATGGCAGAACAAGTCTGGGCCGCATTCTCAATAAGTCCTGCTTCCATAAACACTTCGTTCTCCAAAAAAATACAATGGGGTAGAATTTTAAATTCAGTAATGACCGAAGAATTGTCTACAAAGGGCATATTACTCACCAACAGCATGGGTTGCCTGTGGGGCAAGAATTTTCTAATGTCTATTTTTTGCCCGTCCCTTTTCATAGGATCTAAGCCAAAGCGGTTTTAATTTCACTAACGGCAATCAATTTTTCATCGCACTCCACTTTTGCCTCAACCAGGGTAACACCCATAATATCGTGCAAAATGGTAACGGTGGTCACCAATTCCGAACCTAATTTTGGAAGTTCGAAAATTTCAGCTTTTTTTATGGCTCCAATATATCCTACTGGAGCGGGCTCATTTTTAAGGTAGTAGGTATAACCCTTGTGCATGGCCACGGTTTGGGCCATATTTTCTATAAGTCCAGGTTCCAGAAAAGTGTTTTGAGAGTAGAAAAGATTGGAGTCCTTTATCGTTAGTCCCGATATAATTTTATTTTCTGAAAAATGGAGCAATTTGTCCACCATAACAAAAGGCTTTTTTTGAGGAATCAGCTCAATAACAAATTCAGTATTGTCAATAGGTGGGTGCAAATGGTTCATCTAATAGACGGTTAAATATGCGTACATATAGGAAAAACGGGCACTTTCAGGAACATGTAATAATATTTTATCCCCTTTTTTGAGCTTGCCGGATGCCACAAGTTCTTCCAACATTACGTAGATGGAAGCAGCTCCTACATTGCCCACGTGCTTAAGGTTTAGAAACCATTTTTCCCATGGCATGGGAATCCCTTGTTTTTCCATTTCCTGGTAGAGGCCTTCCTTAAAATAATAGGAGGAAATATGCGGTAAATAGTAGTCTACGTCCTCTGGTCCAATACCATGTTTTTCGTACGCCTGTTTTAAACTGTCAACTCCTTTGACCAAGATATTCGTGCCTAACAGCCTGGTATCCTGCTTCATTGCAAATAGCGACATTTTACCCCATTCATCAGCAGGGAACTCGCTCCAAGGTTTTAAGTTTCCATCCTCTTTCTTTTCTGCTCCGGCATACATACAGGCGTCCATTTCAAAGGCGTAGGAATACCCGTCCATCCATTCTATCTTAAGTGGATTTTGCCCATTGGGTTTCGGTTCCAAAAGTACAGCCCCGGCACCATCAGAAAGCATCCATCTTAAAAATTCCTTGTTAAAGGCCAAAATAGGATTGTCCTCCAATTCCTTTAAATGGGTCACTTCCGTTTCAAAAATGTCATTGGTCATCCAGGAAGAAGTACGTTCAGAACCTGCACACACGGCATTCTCCACTTGGCCCGTCATTACGGAAAGGTAACCGTATTTAAGGGCGTTCATTCCCGAACAACAGGCTCCAGACGGAGAGTTGATCTCCATATTTCCGTTTTTAAGATAACCATGGACCATGGCCGCATGCGAGGGTAGGATTTGATCGGGGCTGGAAGTACCGCATGACAAAAGTTGAATATCCTCTTTCTTCAGGTTTTCATCGCAGAGTCTTTCCACCGCTTCCTTGGCCAATTGCGCGTTATTATGGGTAGTGTTACCTTGCTCATCAATGGCATAGTAGCGTTGTTTAATTTGATTGTTTCTAAGGACAACTCGCCGTGCTTTGGAAGCTTTACCATCAATAACACCCAGTTTTTCTTCCATTTCTTCGTTGGAAACAGGTTTGTTAGGCAAAAATTTGGCGATTTTGGTTATAAATACGTCCTTCATTCATTTTCTTTTAACGCAACCGAAGAATAATAGTTTATATCTTTTCTCCTTCGATTGTAGCTCGGCAAATAAGTCAGCAAAAATACGATAAAAACGATTGGGGCTATGACCCAAATGGCAAATAACAAATAAATCTTGAAGAAACCAATCCATTTTAACCGTTTAGGATTTCCGGGTGCTCCTTTCTTAATGATGTGGTTTGCCCATTTAGAGAAAAGTACATTCCCCCGCTTATCCGTCATAATCAAAAACGGATTAACCTTAACCCCGTCCAAAGCTAGAATTTGGTTCTGAAGCGTCTCGAATTCGTTGTCTACAAGAGCCTTTTTTATGGGAGTACCAAACCTTTCCGCATTTTGAATATCCTTTTCTGAAACACCTGGTTTAGGGAAAACGCCTAAATAACGGTCCTTTCTGCCGGAGAACATCCAATGTGAAATGGTAATTACACTTATATGGTTTATGTTTCTATCTACCAAAGCTATGTGGCCAACCAAATTTGCTTCAACATTTTTTAATAACCTTTTCATTTTTTCTTGGGCCATTATCCACATATTTCTACAAGCGACAACGGTGACAACAGGAACATCTTTTAAAAGGGTCTTTGCAGTTTCCGACTTAAGAAAGGTATTGATAGGAATGGATGGAGTTAAGAACCAAACCTGATAGCCTAGTATCACCAAATCATATTTCTTGTCTAAAATATGCTTTGCAGGCAATTCGTAAATACTTGGTATCTGAAGGAAGGATTCCGGGAAAGAGTCATAAAATTTTTCTTTCTCCCAAGGAAATTTATATTCCGGTTTTGGCACAATTTCAAAATAGGTGATATTCACATCATCTCCCTTAATTTTCGCCGCCATATTTTCCAATATGGAAAATAATTGACCAGTTTGTGAATAGTATATGATTAAAACCTCTTTCATTTCTTTAGGCTGTCTTTCCAAAAATCAAAATAATTGAACCATTGGTAGGGATATTTTTCTAGTATCCACTCCATGCTTTGGGTAAATTCCCTTAAAAGTGCCTGAGGATCCCTAGCTTTGGCAATGGCTTTTTTTGCATACAGGTGGTATTCCTTTTTTGGCCCCTTCATCACATAGACAAAGAGTACGGGAACCTTTAACCTAGTGGCCAAAAGATAAGGCCCCAGAGGGAAATCGGCCTCTGCGCCTAAAAAATCCTCTTTCAGGGTTTTGGATCCTGGGAGATAACGGTCTCCCGTGAATACGACCAAACCTCCCTGCCCTAGGGCATTATGGATTTCAAATATATGGGACATGTCTTCCTGTACCACGATAAACTCCATGGAGGATTTAGTTATGATTCCATCCATGTACTCCTTTATATTTTGATGTTCCGCGTGGGTGGTAACCATAAATATTTTTGAAATGGAATATCTATTTTCCAAAAAATAATGGGAAACCTCAAAGTTACCTATATGACCGCTTATTAGAATGCCGCCCTTATTTTGTTTGAGTAAATGGTCAATATTTTCAATACCATCATGGGTATAACGGTACTTGTCCCTAAAGTGGGTAGAAATAGCGACCCTATCCGTTAGTACCCTTCCCAACATATAGTAACTCTTATATATAGAGGTGATACTTTTTGAAGTTGAGTACTTAAGTCTTCTTTTAAAATAATAGTAAATCGCCCTTGAACTTTTAAAAGAGAACAAAAAGTAATAGAATACTACGAATCGCAATATAAAATAGGCAGTTCCAAGTCCAAAGGTGTTAAGAAAAAAGATGTATAGCTTATAACCTAGGACGGTACCTTTAGATTTTCCTTCCCACTCAGTCGCCATTCATCTAAATTCTAAGGATTTTTCTTAATCCAGTTTTCTTTCAATTAGGTTATAGAAGTCTTGCAATGTTATAACCCCAACAAAGTCCTCGCCTACCAATTTTACTCCAAAATTGCTCTCTACGGCGACCACAAGATCTACAAAATCCAAACTGTCCAAACCTATGGTATCCTTCAGATTTGCACTGGGTTCCAATTCTTCCTCCTCTACTTCAAAGTCTTCAATCAAGAAATCGTTGATTTTCTCGATTATGGTTTGCTTGGTCATCATTGTTGGTCAACATTTTTTACTATAAGAGCGGAATTGGTTCCGCCAAATCCAAATGAATTCGACAAAAATACATCAATTTTTTTATCTATGGTTTTGAAGGCCAAGTTAAGTTTTGCGGAGTCTTCGTCCGGATTTTCCAGATTAATGTTTGGCGCCACAAAGCCATGCTGCATCATCAACATGGAGTAAATTACCTCACTTGCTCCGGCCATCCAACATTCATGTCCGGTCATAGATTTGGTAGAACTGATCAATGGGGCACTTTTGCCAAAAACGTCAAAAAGTGCCTTGGCCTCATTTGCATCCCCAACGGGAGTTGAAGTTGCATGGGCATTTATATAATCAATGGACTTTGCATCAATGTTCGCGTCAGCCAATGCTTTTTTCATGGCCCTTGCGGGTCCATCAACATTGGGAGTGGAAATATGATCCCCGTTAGAGGAAAAACCATAACCAATGACCTCACCTAGAATAGGAGCACCTCTTTTAATGGCACTGTCATAACTTTCTAAGATAACAGTGGCACCACCTCCACTGGGAATGAGGCCGTTTCGATCTTTATCAAAGGGTCTTGATGCCTTTGTAGGTTCTTCAAGCCTCATTCCAAATACGCCCAAACCATCAAAACTGGCCATGGAAATGTGATTCGTTTCCTGGGCCCCACCGGCGATGATACAGTCTTGTAATCCGCTTTTGATTAAATGATAGGCCAATCCTATGGAGTGCGAGCCACTGGCACAGGCGGCACTTAAGGTTAGATTGATGCCTCTAAGTTTGTATATAGTGGACAGATTCATGGTTACCGTGGAGTTCATCGCCTTAAAAATAGCGCCAGAGCCCACAAGGGTCGTGTCCTTTTTCTCTTTGATGACGTCTATGGATTCAACCACGGATAATGCGGTGCTATCGTTTCCATAAATGATGCCCACTTCATTTTGGTCAAAAAAGTCTTCGGTAATTTTGGCATTTTGCAAAGCTTCCAAAGTAGCCACGTAGGCATAACGACTTTCCTCGCCCATACTTACCCTTTGTCTTCGGGAAAGCATTTGTTTTAAGTCGGGGTCTTCGACAATACCCGTTAATGGGGACCTAAATCCAAACTCGGTCCGCAACGGATCTATGCCAATACCCGATTGGCCTAAATACAGTGAGTTTTTAACTTCTTCAAGATTCTTGCCTATACAAGAATAAATGCCCATACCCGTAATTACGACTCGCTTCATCAACCTCTTCTTTTGCTCAAGAATAAATACCTCCGTTAATATTTATTACTTCGCCAGTAATATAAGATGTTTTGTCCGAAGCCAAAAATGAGACTGCGTGGGCCACTTCCTCCGGTTTCCCAAATCTATTTACCGGAATCATTTTTTTAAGTTCCGTTTCATCCAACTCTTCCGTCATATCGGTTTCAATGAATCCCGGGGCTACGGCATTTACCGTAACTTTTCTTTTGGCCACTTCTTGGGCCAAGGCCTTGGTGGCACCAATGACCGCACTTTTGGCTGCAGAATAATTGGTTTGACCCGGAGTTCCTTTGAGTCCCGATACGGATACAATGTTTATAATCCTGCCGTATCTATTTGTGAGTAATTTTTGAATGAGAGCGTTGGTAACGTTGAAAAAACCGTTGAGACTTGTATTTATTACAGAAGACCAATCTTCTTTTGGCATCCACATGAAAAGGCCGTCCTTTTTTATTCCGGCATTGTTGACCAATACCTCAATCACTGCATTTTTGTTTTTTGTATGCCAATTATCCAAGGCTTCCTGCACCTCATCATAATCCGTAACATTGAACTGTAGTATTTCACCGGAACCGCCCGCTTCATTTACCATGGAGAGGGTTTCCTCTGCAGCTTCCCTATTGGTGTTGTAGTTGATCAAAAGCCTATAATGCAAATCCTTGGCAAGTTGAATACAAATTGCCCTTCCGATACCTCTAGATCCACCAGTGACCAATGCATATTTGATTTTTTCCTCTCCCATTAAAGAAATTATATTAGTTTTTTACGAAAGGCTCCGCGTTTTGATACCATTTGTTCCCCAAAAGCTCACCTTTGGTATTAAAAAAGCCCCAACCTTCCTTTGATTTTAAACGGGCATAATCCCCAATAAAACCTTTGTCATTGTTTCCGGCTAAAAAAGCCAGCCCAGCGGTAATATCGTATTCCATGGGAATAATAAGGTTTCCCCTAGTGTCAATAAAACCCCAATCTTTATCTTTTACTGGGGCCAGACCGTTTTCGGAGAACACTTCCGCATCCTTGTATTGAAAATCGATAACTAATTTTCCGTCTTTATTTATGAAACCCCACTCCTTGTTTTCTGCTACAGGTGCCAATCCATTTGAAAATGCCCTTGCTTTTTTATAGATAGGTTGAATAACCCATTCCCCTTTGGAGTTTACAAAACCGGTCAATTTATCCTTTCTGGCATAGGTTAGACCAGAGTTTCCATGAAAGTTCCAGACCTTATCGGCTCCATCGATAACGTTGAAGGAACCGTTATGTATTATACCAAAACTGTCACCTTTTTTACCATAAACCCCGGATTCGTTCCAAGTATTTCCAATTTCCTCGTATTCTACTGGAATTACGACTTTGCCCTTGTTGTCTATCATACCCCATAATTCTCCGTTTCGTACTTTGGCATATCCCTCCCTAAAGGATTTTACCTCGTCATAAGTAGGTTCCATGACCATTTTGCCATCTGTTCCGATAAGTCCTATTTTATCGCCTTGTCGTATTAAGGCGACACCTTCCTCAAAATCGAAAAACTTCTCCGTTGACGGCACTTCAAGTTCTTTTCCGCTAGGGTCAATATACCTCCATCTATCATCCTTTAAAACCAGGGCATAGCCGGAATTGAAGTATTTTACTTTGTCATAGGTGGGTTCAATGGCCCAATTCCCTTTGGTGTCGATATATCCCCACATTTTATCCTTTTCAACGGCTGCATACCCCTCTGAGAAGTTTTTTGCGCCTTCGAATTGAGGTTGAATCGCATATTCGCCAGACGTATTGATATAACCAAAGAGGTCGTTCTCACGAACCAAGGCCAACTCTTGTCCAAAAGAAAGAACAAAGAAAAATAATGATAATAGTGTTAAAATTCGTTTCATGATTTTTTGTTTTGATGGTTTATAATATAGCTCTTAACTTGATTTACAAAGGGATACATTACAATATCCTCCTTGAACGGGGGAACTATGTTACGAATAGCATCGTACATTACTTTTGTTTTGGAGGAAACCTTGTCTGCCATTTCTAGATATTCAATGGCCTGGACAATGGTAATCATCTCTATGGCAACTACCTCATAAGCGTTTTCTATGACTTTTTTGGTAATTAGGGCCGCATTGGTGCCCATACTTACAATGTCTTGATTGTCATTATTATTTGGGATACTGTGAACATACATCGGGTTGGACAACATTTGATTTTCCGCAGTGGTGGATGTTGCCGTAAACTGAACGCCCTGCATACCAAAATTTAATCCTAAGGTACCTAAATTAACGAAAGGAGGCAATATATCGTTCAACTTGGAATTCAATAAATAGTTAAGTTGGCGTTCGGCGAGCATGCTCATTTTGGTAACCACAATTTTCAACTTGTCCATTTCTAGGGAGACATAGTCACCATGAAAATTTCCCCCATGGTATACGTGTTTCTTTTCTACGTTTACAATAGGGTTATCATTTGCAGAATTTACCTCTTCTATTAAAATTCTTTCTACCTCGTTCAGGGTATCCAAAACGGGTCCAAGAATCTGAGGGACACAGCGAATGGAGTAGTATTCCTGAACCTTCTCCTCAAACACGGATACCTCATCATTGGACGCATACAGATGGTGCTCTCTTTTGCGGGTAAGGGAACTGTCGCGTAAATGGCTGCGCATGGCTCTGGCTATTTCTTGCTGGCCCTTATGTTTTTTTGTTGAATTTAGTTCTTCCGATAAATGATCGTCGTAGGCCCTCATGATTTCATTGATGGCCGAGGAACAGGAAATGACCCATTCCAACAATCGTCTAGTGTAAATGGTATTTACGATACCGATACCGGTCATTACCGAAGTTCCGTTCATTAGGCCCAAACCTTCCCTTAACTCAACCTTTATAGGCTCAATTCCTTCTTGTTTAAAAACTTCTTCAGTGGGTCTTCTTACTCCTTTATAAAACACCTCACCTTCACCTATCAGTACCAAAGCCAAATGCGCCAATTGAACCAAATCTCCGCTGGCACCTACGCCGCCGTGTTCAAATATTAAGGGAACGATGTCCTTGTTCAAAAGTTGGGCCATCACTTTGATAACAGATACATGAACACCTGAATTACCGAGACTCAAAGTATTTAAACGGGCTAAAATGGCCGCCCTTACATACTTGGGTTCAATTGGATTTGCCGTACCCGAAGCATGACTTCGAATAAGGTTGTATTGCAATTCCAAGGTTTCGGCATCCTTTATTTTATATTGGGCCATGGGGCCAAAGCCGGTATTTACACCGTAGATAACCTTGTTTTTGGAGAATTCCTTTAAGAAATTATGGCTTTTCTCCACAGTATCCAATAATTCTTTTGAAAGTGTGATCGACTTTTGATCAAAAATTACATCGTAAAAATCTGTTATTCCTAGACTTCCTTTAATTTCTGGCATGTATGGTTGATTCTATAAGGTTTAAATAATACCTTAGTCTTTATAAATGAGCATCCTTCCTTAGGGGCAAATTTAAAATAATTAGTGAATTAGGTTCATGATTGTTCAGGAAATCATTTTAGAATGAAAAATGAAAAGATAGATGTATTGGTTATAGGGGCGGGACCTTCTGGTTCTGTGGCTGCTTCTTACCTTTTTAACCAAGGTTTTTCCGTGAAGGTAGTCGAGAAAAACAAGTTCCCAAGGTTTGTGATCGGTGAGAGTCTTATACCTAGATGCATGGATCACTTTGAAGCCGTTGGTCTTTTGGATTGCCTTAAGGAAAAGGGTTTTGAAGTAAAGACCGGTGCCCGATTTTTACAGGGGCCCAAAGTCTGTGAGTTTGATTTTAGTAAAAAACATACCAAGGGATGGGACTGGACATGGCAGGTTCCCAGAGCGGAATTCGATAAGA
>JAUIGC010000197.1 GCA_030429835.1 Bacteroidia bacterium | reverse complement strand
GTGAACCTTACCGATAATTGGATTTCGCTAAACCTGAGATACATTACAGATTATAAACTGAGAAGAAATACCAAAAACCAGTTATTTTCAAATATTGAAAAGACCATTAAAGCCACCAAAGGAAAGGTGACTTTGGCCTCTACAACCCTTCAATTACTAAAAATACCTGAACTTGAAGTCCAACTAAAGAAAGGAATATGAGCGAAACTACCATAGAGGTATTGAAATCCTCCGGAGAAAAAGTACAATTCTCTATGGATAAATTAAGAAACTCCTTAAAACGTAGTGGGGCAGACCATGACTTAGTTGAGAATATTGTGTCGAAGGTCAAGAATGAAATCTATCCAGGAATCACCACCAATGAAATTTATAATCGGGCTTATGCCCTATTAAAAGGAAAAAAATCGGTTTTTGCATCTAAGTACAAACTCAAAAAAGCAATTTATGAGTTGGGACCAACGGGATTTCCATTTGAGCGATTCGTAGCGGCCATTCTCAAATACTCGGGCTATCAGGTTAAGGTAGGGGTAATCCTGAATGGTCGCTGTGTGACCCATGAAATCGACGTACTTGCTGAAAAAAATGATAGTACAACCATAATTGAATGTAAGTTCCACAGTGATAAAGGTCTCAAATGCAATGTAAAAGTCCCACTTTACATACATTCTAGGTACAATGATGTAAAGGAGCATTGGGAAAGTACCAAGAAAGAAAATAAAAAATTTGAAATAGGTTGGGTCGTTACGAATACCCGTTTTACTGAAGATGCCCTTAAATATGGAATATGCGCAAATCTATACCTCCTGAGTTGGGATTATCCAAAGAACGAAGGACTAAAGGACCGCATAGACCGTTTGGGACTATATCCCATAACCGTATCCTCACTCTTGAGCAATAGGGAGAAACAATTCCTGCTAAGCAGGGATGTTGTCCTATGTAGACAACTTCTCCATGATAAATTTTTTCTGGACCACTTAGGTATCTCTCAAAACAGAAAAATTAAAATATTGGATGAAGTAGGTCAACTCTGTAATCTATAACCCATGAAGAAGATTAAAATTCAATTTTTAGGCGCAAGTGGTACGGTTACAGGCTCAAAATTCTACCTGGAAACACCAGAGATAAATATAATGGTAGATTGCGGCATGTTCCAAGGACTAAAGGAACTCAGGGAAATCAATTGGCAACCTTTGCCCATCGATGCATCAAAAATCGATTTCGTATTATTGACCCATGGGCATCTGGACCATACGGGATATTTACCTAGGTTGCTCAAAGAAGGGTTTAAGGGTGAAATTATGGCTACTGCCCCAACCTTGGCAGTTACGGAAATAATCCTGTTGGATAGTGGGAAAATACAAGAAGAACAAGCCAAATCCGCAAACGAGGAAGGATACACCAAACATCATCCGGCAGTACCTTTCTATACTGTACAGGAAGCAGAAAGAACGGTCGCGCTATTCAACCCTTGTGAAAAGGATGAATGGAATTCCTTATCAAAAAACGTTCGTTTTAGATTTAGGTATAATGGCCATATCATAGGGGCAACGTTTATAGAATTGGAAATCTTTGGGAAATTATTTGTTTTTTCCGGGGATATAGGAAGAAAGACCGATTTACTTTTATCCCCTCCCGAACGGCCTAAATGGGCAGATTACTTATTTCTGGAAAGCACCTATGGAAATAAACTACATCCTGTAGAAGATGTTTCAGAGATTTTAAGCGGACTGATAAAGCAAACGATACAGGAAAGAGGGAACCTGATCATTCCCTCCTTTGCCGTAGAACGTCTACAGACGCTCATGTATACCTTATGGTTACTTTTTAAGAAAAACAAAATACCCAATATTCCCATTTTTGTGGATAGTCCCATGGGCAATAACGTTCTTTCCGTTTTTGAAAGGTTTCCCGCTTGGCATAATTTATCCATATCCGAATATAGGGCTATGGTAAACCATTTTGAACTAATCACTTCCTATGCGGACACTTGGAAAACCATAGACGACCCAAGACCCAAAATTATAATCGCAGGTAGTGGAATGGTTACCGGAGGCAGGGTATTGACCTATTTACAGCAAATGCTCAAAAAACCGAACACCCAAATTTTGTTGGTGGGCTTCCAGGCAGAAGGCACCCGCGGTAGGCAACTTTTGGATGGAGCGCATGAATTGAAACTATTTGGAAAATATTATCCGGTAATGGCCAAGGTCCGTCTTTTGGAAAGTCTTTCTGCACATGCAGATCAAAATGAGCTTCTCTATTGGTTGAGTTCTATAGAGAACATTCCCGAAAAAGTATTTCTAGTTCATGGAGAACCATCCACATTGGATGCTTTAAGAGTAAAACTTAAGGATGCAAAAGGCTGGAACTGCCATATTCCCAAGCAATATGAGACTATAGAAATCGTGTGCTGACCTGAATACCTCCCTAGTTTAAAATCGAAGGGATTATCTTTATGATTTATGTCATATTTAGTGCGGGGTTCAACCTATATTTTTGAATTAATCTTAAGCGGACGAATGATGAAAAAAATTCTATTTCTAATTACCATTCTACTCATGGGATGTTCTTCTACCAGTTTAATCGAAAACTGGAAGGACCCTGATACGGTATTATTTAATGCCAATAAAGTTCTGTTGGTTGGAATGACCCAGAATGAAGAAGCGCGAAGTGCCTTTGAGGAGCAACTTCAAAAAGAGTTTGACAATAGGGATGTTGAAGCTTGGAAAAGTATTGACGTATTTGACCTTTCCTTCACGGATTCAAAAAAAAGTGAGGCGGAGCTGGACATGGTCGAGCAAAGCCTACTGGACAAAGGTTTTGATGCCATCCTGTTTACAAAAATCACAGGATCCGAAAACAGGGAAAACTTTTTAAAATCCATGTCCCGTTGGGAAGATGGCCAAGTAAGGTTCAATGATGACTATCTAGAGCATCAAGGCATTTATTTTGACAATACCTACTATGAAAATTTCAAAGTTTACTTTGCAGAGACCACGCTTTACTGCATTTGCGAAGGAAAAGAAAGGGCCATGATTTGGCGAGGTATCATAGAGATCATGGATCCCAGCAATGTGAACAAGGCTATAAAGGACTATGTAAAACTTGTGGTGACCGCACTTGAAGAACAGGATTTGATTTTTATTGAAGATTTTTAAGCTCGTTTGTGAAAACTTAAAATTTTCATAGAAGGGGACTGAATATTTTACCAAAACCTTCTTTTAATTTTTTGGTCCACGGACGCTGAATATATACTTCGTAGGATAACCTTTTACTGGCAGTGCTATCCTTTAAAAAATCTTCCTTCAGCAATTGGGCAAATCCTTTTTCGTAGATAATAGCGTTTACCTCATAGTTTTGTTCAAAACTGCGATCATCCAAATTTGCCGTTCCAATGGAAGAAATGGCATCATCGCTTACAATAATTTTGCTATGTAGGAATCCATCGGGAAAAAGATAAATCTTAATACCCGACTTTAAAAAAGTCTCAAAATAGGAATGCACGGACCAACTTACCAAGCGATTATCCGCATTTTCCGAAACCAAAAGACGTACGTCCACCCCACTCAGGGCAGCGGTTTGCAAAGCTTTTATTAGAGCTTGACTTGGAATGATATAAGGATTGGTAATATATACGTATTTCTTGGCCGAATTAATAATTGAAAAATAGGTTTGTTCCAGTGCCGGAAAATCATCATCGGGCCCACCGGAAACAATTTGAACCAATGAATCGGATGTAAATTGCGTTGCACATTCTGGATTTTCTAGGGGCTGCAATAACTCTTGGCAAACCAAATACCAATCCATCATAAAAACTTGATTCAAATGATAGGCCGCCGGCCCATCTATCTTTATGTGCATATCATGCCATTTGCCCAATCCTGGATCCCCTTTCAAATACTTATCGGAAATATTTATACCGCCGGTAAAAGCTATTTTTCCATCTACCACAATGATTTTTCTGTGATTCCGGTAGTTCAAAGAAGAGAAAAACCGTCCGAACTTGAAAGGAAGAAACGAATATACCTCAACACCCATGTCCTCCAAACCTTTTAAATAATTCCTGCTCAAAGAAAAACTGCCAATACCGTCATAAATCATTCTTATTTTAACACCTTTTGATAATTTCCGTTTAAACAGTTCCTGTAATTTATTGGCCAATTCGCCATCCTCAAAGATGTAATATTGTATATGAATCTCCTTTTTGGCACGTTCCAAGGCACCAAAAATAGCGTCAAAAGTGGTTTTACCATCCTTTAATAATTGTAAGGAATTATTGCCTACCGGTGGGAAGTGTGAATTATTATAAAATAAGGTCATCAATTTTCGGAATTTCCCGTCAAAGGCATTCACCTGATTATAATCCGGATTGGGTAGCCTCTTAAACAAATTCCTTTTTAACTGAACCAGTTTGTTTTTTCTTCTATTTCTCCCCAGTAAAAGATATAGTATAATCCCACCTACTGGAATAGCAAAAATGGCCAACAACCAGGCCAGACTTTTGGAAGGCTTGGCACCATGTAATAGGATAGCAATTACGATGGACAACGTTATCAATATATAAATACCAAGTAGGATAGATGTCCACATTACATATTGAGTTTTGAAGTTTAAGGTCTGTTAACTAGAAATATAAAGTAGAAAACCCTAATGACACATGACTTTAATCACCTAATTTAAGACAAAATTACTAGTAAGGCATATATCCAAAACATTAGGGAAAACCTAAAATAAAAAAGCCCTTGGATTGGAATCCAAGGGCTTTTTATTTTTAAGAAATGGTTTACCAAGTTTCTATTTCTTGTTTTAAATCCTCTTTCTTTTTTCCTGTTTTTTCCTGAAGTCTACCTAGCATTTCGTCAAATTTACCTTCTGCATATGTAGTATCATCATCGGTAACGTTCCCGTATTTTTGTTTGAACTCACCTTTCACTTGTTTCCATTTTCCTTCTAACTGATCTTTATTCATGACTTTAGATTTTTATAAGTTTAACTGTTACAAGTTACCTTAAATCATAAAGTATTTGTGCCGTAAATGGTTTGTTTATTGATTCATTCCCTGAATCATTTTTATTTTATTGAACAACAATTCTAGTCTAATAATCTCATGTCCCTTGAAATCCAAATCCAACCACTATCCTTTTGTTATAAAAGCTAAGGAAATACTAATATTTAAAGCTATTTTAACACTATAAGCATCTATTTTCCAGAGGTTTAGTTATTGCATCAAGAATCCAAGTGATAACGGCAGGACCATTAGTAAATTCGCTTTAAGTTTAGGGTGAAGTTAGAATTAAGGACACTGATAACGCAGTCCCTAACTTTAAAAGTTAAGTTTAATTTTAAAACACATAATATGAAAATGAAAACAATATTAGCGACAATATTATTGGTAGTATCGGCAAACGTTTTTGCTCAA
>JAUIGC010000021.1 GCA_030429835.1 Bacteroidia bacterium | reverse complement strand
GTTTATGCGGTTTTTTTCCCAAAACCTATTTTCATAGGGCTGTATGTGTTCAAATTTCATATGGCCCATATATACATACATGAGTGCGGTACGGGAGAAGAAATATTTTGCTTCGGAAGAAACCAGGGTAATTTTTTTATTGGAAAGTTTTCGAATATGACGGGCCAGGGTCACTCCCGAAATTCCGTTTCCAATAATGACTATATGTTCCATGGGTGGGTATTTGTTATGCTGAGTCGTTTATAAAAGTAATTACTTAACAGTTGCCATGAATTTATAAAGAATATAAATAGGATATGATTTTGAAGGAAAGTATATACCACTATGATTGTAACTTGAATAAAGTCCATTAGAAGTCTATTTTTCACAATAGGGGGTCCCATAAAGTTTAACATAGGATTTAGGTTTTGCCCAAACAAAGAATCATTAAAAGCATTATTTTAGAACCTACAATGCTTAGGTATGAGGAATTTAGGGTTAATCTTGTTATGCTTTTTCCAGTTTTGTTGTTCTGGGAGGTCCCAGAAAAAATTCAATGGTGTAAGTTTTGTCGCTTCCAGGGAAGAGGTGGCACAACCCCATGTGGATGAATTGATGAAAATTTATGCCAATAGCGCTTCTGTCATGCCTTTTGGATTTATTAGGGACTTGAGTTCGCCAACTATCTTTTTTGATACCGACAGACAATGGTTCGGGGAGACCAGAAAAGGCGCCAAGCAATATATAGAGCTCTTGCAGAAAAATGGATTAAGGGTGATGGTAAAACCCCAGATATGGATTGGGGGCGGACAGTTTACCGGAACCATAAAAATGGAATCCCCGGACGATTGGAAGACTTTGGAAGATTCATACGATAAGTTCATCCTTAATTATGCAGAATTGGCCGAGGAAACCAAGGCGGCTGTTTTTTGTATCGGGACCGAGTTGGAAACCTTTGTTACGAACAGACCGGAGTACTGGCGGGAATTAATTGGGAAGGTTAGAAAAATATATTCGGGAAAAATTACCTACGCGGCCAATTGGGACGAATATGCCAGAACACCGTTTTGGGATCAATTGGATTTTATCGGCATCGATGCCTATTTTCCTCTGTCCGAATCGAAAACACCTTCGGTAGAAGAATTGAAATTGGGTTGGCAGCCTTGGAAACAAAAAATAGCGGAACTATCGTTGAATAACAAAAAACCGGTACTTTTCACGGAATTTGGATACAGAAGTATGGATTTTACGGCCAAGAAACCTTGGTTGGTAGACCGTACCGAGGAAGGGGTAAACATGGAAGGGCAGTCCAATGCCAAAAAGGCCATTTTTGAAGAGTTTTGGAACGAGGACTGGTTTGCGGGTGGTTTCGTTTGGAAATGGTTCATTCAACATGACCGCTCCGGTGGGGACAAGGACAATCGGTTTACACCCCAAAACAAACCGTCACAGGGTATCATTGCCAACTACTACAAGCAACACAAGGATTAATCGGAATTTATTTTAAGCTTCTGGATTATTACGGGGATTTATAAAATAAGATGGCCCAACTGTTTTGTCGTGGCTATATTTTTTGATAATATTTGCAGTAGAACACGATTAGCATGCGCAGCCTTACCTTTTTCCCTGCTCAAAGAGCATTATTTATTTTGTTTTTATTGTTTACTTTTTCTTCGTCATCGGGTCAGGATGCCTATTCTAGCGTTGTGGCGAAAACGGGCGACGGTATCTTTTCGGTCTTGAGGAAATCCGGAATTCATCCCATTAAGTATTATGAAGAATTCTTAAGGCTGAATAGCGAGTATATCAAGAACGGTAGTGAATTGATCGTAGGTAAGGAATATAGGCTTCCCAATGCCCCCGATTCCTTTATAGTCACCGGAATCCGAATTGATGCAAGTGAAGGAGAGGAGGTACCTATCTTTAATGAAGAGCAACTATCCCTAATGAACTTAAAGGATAGCACTTTGCGAAACACGGTGTACTATTTTGTGCATTCCGGGGTGGTGGACTCCAAGAAACGATTTGATGATGTGGCAAATCGGTTGGCCAAAGATTTAATGCTGAAAGGGGCAAGGGTATATATTTTGGAGAATTCAAAAATGGAAAAAACCGCATTGGATTCGCTTCCCAAGAGCGTAAAAATGGAAATGTATGGTGAATATTCCAGCATTATCAATAAAAAATATCTTAGGCATAATGGTAGCTATCAGCGTGTAATCCTGTTGGAGGATACCATCGGGAAGCATCAAAATATGGTTTTGAGTATCAGTCATAATGGGCAGAGTAAGGAAGGACTTCAATTTGCATCGGTTTTAAGCGAAGTACTTAGAAAAAATGCTGTCGTGCCGAGTAAAGTTAAAAACGAGACCCATCCATTCAAGGACAAGGAAAGTATGTATTTGGCCAATAACTTGATTCCACCAGTCATTATTTTAAATTTCACCGAAGCTTCCCATGCTACAGTTCCTGGATTTAATTTAAAATCCGAAAAAAAATCATTGGTCGGTTTATTGAACGACGGTATCCTCGAGGATTATTCACAGCTGAACCTGGAAAACTAATGTGGGACCTATGACTTTATTCGGCATGAACTTTGTTTTTCAAAAAAGTATGGTGCGGAAAGCTTTTCTATTCATTTTTATTTCGTTGGTCTCCAATTCCGTTATGTTTTCGCAGGATACTTTGGCCACTGTAACCGCAGAAAAGGGGGACGGTATTTATTCCCTATTGAGAAAACATGGGGTTAACCCATACGAGTATTATCACGAGTTTATTGATATTAATCTGGACAACCTGAGGGATAGTATACACCTTCTTGAAGGAAGGACCTATGTAATACCCAAAGTTCAACTGGATACGGTTCCCGTGGTGGATACCATACAAAAACAGGCCTCAAAGGTAAAGGAGGTAGACTCTAAAACCTTTGACATTTTTGGGGAAGACCACAAAACGGTGCTGTCCAAAAGTGAGCGGTTAAAAGGTGCCATCTATTATCTGGTATCCGGGCACGGCGGTCCTGATCCCGGTGCCATGGCGGTTTACGCGGGCAAATCCATAGCCGAGGATGAATATGCCTATGATATCACCTTGCGTTTGGCGAAGGAACTATTGTCCCATGGTGCAACGGTCTATATTATCATCAGGGATGAGAATGATGGTATTCGGGAAGAAAGGATACTGGAAATAGACCGGGATGAGGTCGCTTATCCGGACAAGGAAATTCCCCTGAACCAACTGGATAGGTTGCAACAGCGCGTGGATATCGTCAACGATCTTTATAAAAAGAACAAGGGTGCCTACCAGCGTTTGATCGTAACCCATGTAGATAGTAGGAGCAAGGGCCAGAATATTGATGTGTTCTTTTATCATCATGAAAAAAGTACCAACGGAAAACGATTGGCAGAAAGCATCCACAAGACTTTTGAATCCAAATACAAACTATATCAGCCAAACAGGAACTATTCCGGTACTTTTGAGGATAGAACCTCCCTTTTCTTGGTCAAAAAGACGCATCCAGCCATGACCTTCATTGAAATAGGTAACATCCGAAATGAAAAGGACCAGCGTCGCATTTTAGATCCTGATAATCGGCAAGCCTTGGCCAAATGGATTTCCGAAGGGGTTATCCTCGATTTTGAGGAACGATAGTTAAAGGGCGATATTCTTTTGGTAATAACTGTAGAGGTTTTCCGGGCCCTTACCCAAATAATGTTTTAGGTGGATGATGGCAAAGTGATACTGCAGCCTTATCATACCTATTTTTAAATATCTCCTTGCAGAAGTCAGGACAAAGTCGTTGATGACCTTGAAGGAGGTTTTTTTATACAATCGGCCTATGAATTCATTGTCCTCATAGATCACATAGTTTTCATTAAATCCGCCAAGTTCTTCAAACAACCTTTTGGCCACAAAAAGTGATTGGTCCCCGCCACGACAGATGGGTCGGTTTATTTTGGTACACCAAGCAAAGAATCTGAGGAACGTACTGGAAGTGTCAAACCGAAGCTGAAAGCTTCCCGCTTTAAACCCCTCTAGATGGGAATCGATGATTTTAGCATCAAAGGCATATGGGGGAAGACTGTCCACGTGCAGGAAATATAATAATTGGCCAGTTGCAATTTTAGCACCTAAATTCATTTGTTTGGCCCTTCCCTTGGGCCCTGTAATTACCTGGACACCCTTGCCCCTAGCTACTTTTACGGTTTGGTCCGTACTGCCGCCATCAACGACCAGAATTTCCTTGATTTGATTGGAGGTGGCATTTAGGGCAATGCTTTCCAGGACTTTTAGGATATAGTCCTCCTCGTTCAAGACGGGGATGATAATGCTAATATCCGGAAGTTCTTTGGGCATGGGTAGAATAGCTAATTACGGGTTGGAAGCATCATTACAACTGCTTGATCAGTTCCCTAAAAAGCTTTACCATTTTAGGTTCCGTTTCCTCGGCAATGGCAATGATTTCTGCAATGTTTACAGGTTCCAGATGGTCGGGGTCACATTCATCCGTCAATACGGAAACGGCCACAATGGGGAGTTCCAAGTGGTTTGCTACAATGACCTCGGGTACGGTACTCATTCCAACCGCATCTGCCCCTATAATTTTGAGCATTCTATACTCTGCTTTGGTTTCCAATTGGGGTCCCACCACGGAAGCATATACGCCCGACTTTAAGGAAATACCATGGTCCTTGGCGATTGTCATGAGCTTTTTGCACATGTCCTTATCATAGGGTTCGGACATATCCACAAAACGTTGCCCAAAGGCGGATACATTTTTAAAGGCCAATGGGGATCCTCCCTGTAGGTTGATATGATCTTCAATTAACATCATGTCCCCTTTCTTATAGTCCAGATTAATGGCACCCGCAGCATTGGATATGAACAATTTGGAAATACCCAACATGTGCATAACGCGGATAGGATAGGTAATGTCCATGAAATCATAACCTTCATACAGGTGAAAACGTCCCTGCATCACCACTACTTTTTTTTCCTCAATAGTTCCGTAAACCAGTTTTCCGGTATGAAACTCTACCGTGGCCAACGGGAAAAAGGGAATATGGTTGTAGTGCGCCTCAATAGGGTTTTTGATTTCGTCCACCAATCTTCCCAGGCCTGTACCCAAAACGATTCCTATTTCTGGTGTGTCAAATCCTTTGGACTTTAAATGTGCTACGGATTCCTCTAATTGTTTTTTTAGCATGCTATATATTTTTTAAAAATGGGCCAAAGGCGTCAATATCCTTTATGTCCTCATAATAATCTACATCGTTTCGTGTTTCTAAAAGTACTTTTTTTTCATCTTTTAGGTCGGTAAGCGTATCGGTCAAAACCGTATTGGAACCCCAGTCCTTGTTCGTAAAAAGTTCCGGTTTTAAATTTTTCATGCCCAGTAAATAGTATCCCCCGTCCTCAGCAGGTCCAACTACAAAATCGTTTTGGGAAAGCGCCCTAAAGGCATCCTCCAGGTCCGCTTGGTCAAGGTCGTACATGTCACTGCCTATGACAATGATTTTCTCATATCCACGACTAAAGCCATCTTGGAAGGCATTGAGCATGCGAATGCCCAGGTCTTCGCCCTGTTGTAATTTTTTGTCATATACGGTATTGTCCCAAATGTCCTTTTCCCATATTTCATCGGAATAATACACTATTTTTTCCGCATACAACTTGGAAGTTATCTTGACCGTATGGTCCAATAAAAAGTTGTAAATATCCAAGGCCGTTTGATCTCCTACCTTGGCAGCCAATCGCCTTTTTCCCTTTCCAAGTTCTGGATTTCTTGTAAATATGAGAAGTAGGTTTTTGGAACTGGCCAGTGTGAAATCGATGGTTTTCTCGTCCCTTTCTTCGTTGTTGGATTGTAAGATTCCCAAAGTGTTACTGATTTTATTTTTAACTAACGAAAGTCTCGTTTAATAGACCTTGACCCCTTTTTTGAGCAACCGTCCCCACAATCGGCTATAGGCATGTACGCTGTCCGTTTCCATTCCTTGGGGGTTGTATACGGTGCCGTCTTTGTTTTTCCACTCAAAAATGCCCCCGTAAAGGTTCTTAACATGGGTGTAGCCCATTTCCATAAGTTTTTCGCCTACGTCTTCAGACCGTACGCCAATGGAGCAATAGACCACAATGGGTGCGTCCAGATCCGTGATGGTCGCCTTTATTTTTTCCGGATCAAACGCCTTGTCGCCCACCCAAATGGCATCCTTTAGATGGCTTACCTCAAACTCCTCCAGCTCCCTGGCGTCCAACAAAATTTGATCCTTTTCCAATGCTAAATCCTCAGTTTGAATGTAAGGAACTGACTCCTTGTTCATGATTTTGAGCGTATGGTCTAGGGTACGTTGGGCAAACACGGAATACTGTTGAAATAGAACGAAAAAGGCTAAATATATTATCTTCAAAACATGTTGTGACATCAATACAAAGGTAGTATTTTTAGAAATGAAGGATGTCATGTCGTATCGCTTTAATCGTTATTGAAATGCTAAAATTTATTGTCAAAAGTTTCATTTTTCTGATTGTTCTTAATTCCTGTAAGGATTTGAAAAAGCCACAAGCCGTTATGGAAGTAGAAGATGTTTCTTATTATACGGAGCCCTATAGGCCACAGTTTCATTTTACCCCTGAAAAAAAATGGATGAACGATCCCAATGGGTTGGTCTATAAGGACAGCACCTACCATTTGTTCTATCAATATTATCCGGATAGCACGGTTTGGGGGCCCATGCATTGGGGCCATGCCACCAGTGCCGATTTGATCCATTGGAAGCATAAACCCATTGCCTTGTTTCCCGATGAACACGGGTATATTTTCTCAGGTTCCGCGGTGGTGGACATGGACAACACCTCTGGTTTTGGAACGGAAGGCAACCCTCCCTTGGTCGCCATTTTTACCTATCACGATATGGAAGGGGAAAAGTCGGGCAGGAACGATTATCAGACCCAAGGTATCGCCTACAGTTTGGACAATGGCGATAGCTGGACGAAGTATGAGGGGAATCCCGTCATAATGAACGAAGGGATGCGGGATTTTAGGGATCCCAAGGTGTTTTGGAACGAAATCAAAAAGAACTGGACCCTACTGTTGGTCGCAGGCGATCATTTGCAGATTTGGCACTCTCCCAATTTAAAGGAATGGGAAAAGGTCAGTGAATTTGGGAAGGACAAGGGTGCCCATGGCGGGGTCTGGGAATGTCCGGATATGTTCAAATTGCCCATAGAGGGAACCGATGAAGAAAAATGGGTGTTGTTGATCAGTATAAATCCCGGGGCGCCCAATGGCGGCAGCGGAACCCAATATTTTGTGGGCGATTTTGACGGTACTACCTTCACCACGGACCAGGAAGTCTCAAAGTGGGTGGATATGGGTAGGGACGATTATGCCGGGGTTACCTATAACAATGCCCCGAACAACGAACGTATTTTTATTGGATGGATGAGCAATTGGGCCTATGCCCGGGATACGCCCACCGAGGTCTGGCGAAGTGCCATGACGGTACCAAGAAACCTGTCGCTTAAAAGCAACAATGGGGAATTGGAGCTGTATAGTTACCCCGTTTCGCAATTGAACAAGGTCATTGAACATTCCTACGAAGAACCCGCTTTGGAATTAAAGGCCCTGCAACGAAGAAAAATCCCCTTGAAGTACGGGAACCAGTCGGAAATCGTCTTTAAGTTGAACAGCCCGAATACCCAATGGATTTTTAGTAATATGGAAGGGGACAGTTTGGATATTCATTTGGATAACCAGAATAAAGTGCTGTGGTTGGACCGTTCCAAATCGGGGAAGGTAGATTTTAAAAAGGAGTTTGTGAACGGCAAGCAACGGATGCCCATTCCCAACCTACCGGATGGCGATTTTGAAGTCCGTATGCTATTGGACAAATCCTCCTTGGAACTGTTCCTGAACAAAGGGCAGTATGTGATGACGAACCAAATATTTCCCAATGCCGATTATACCGTTTTGACCATGGAAAATTTATCCGATACCGAAATAAAAATCGATAGTATCTCTGAAAGTAAGGTGATGCGGGTGTGGGATTGAAAAATATCAATAAAAAATAAAAACCTTGCCAAACGGCAAGGTTTTTATTTTACTGGTTTCTTATAAACTAAACTTTACAAAAAACGGAGAATAAAAAAACCCGCTCCTTCAAGAGCGGGTCCGCTGTGTTAAGTGGTACCTCCAGGAGATAACTTCGCTTTGCTCGTTTTTCCTTTGTTCCCAAAAGTCAATACACAAACCCAACAGCCTAATCGGCTGTTGTTTTTTTATCCCCAAAACCTATTAAGCGTAAACGCTTTCGGTTTTTGTAATAAAAAAACCCATCTCACTAAAGTGGATGGGTTTGTGCATATTGTGGTACCTCCAGGAATCGAACCAGGGACACACGGATTTTCAGTCCGTTGCTCTACCAACTGAGCTAAGGTACCAATTCCCGATAGCTATCGGGATAGCGGCTGCAAATATAATTTCAAATTTGACATATACCAACTAAAAAACAAAAAAAGCCGTCTTTTGTGTTTTGGCCCTGTTCAATTTTCTGGTTTCCAAATAGATTAATGCGTCCAAATTGATATTGAAAATAGTTGATGCCCCGTTTTTTCATATTCCAATTTATGGGTTTGCTAAAATGGGAATATCATAAAATCTTCTTAATAAAATCTAAATACGAACAGCACGTATAGGCATAATTCCTTATTTTAGGAGCTATTCGTGAAGTTGGGGTGGCTCACGCTTTTTTAAGGAAATGATGACGAAAGCCCTAACGACCAAGAAATCAAATTAAACTAACTCATGAAAAGAAGAAACTTTGTACAGTTGTCCGGTATGGGTGCGGCCTCCTTATTGGTGCCCGCCAGTATGATGGGCAATGTTATTGAAACCGAAGCCCTTTTGGAACCGGGAATGGATGTCGCCATTAAAAAGAAAATGGCCGATGTCGCCCTTAATACCGCAAAATCCTTGGGGGCAAGTTATGCCGATGCCCGTATTGGTAGATACCTTAACCAATATGTATTTACACGGGAGGATAAAGTGCAAAATGTGGTAAATACGGAATCCTTTGGTATCGGTATTCGTGTAATCGCCAACGGTACGTGGGGTTTTGCCTCGACCAATAGCGTTACCGAGGACGGAATCAAAAAAGCCACCCAACAGGCGGTCGCTATTGCCAAGGCCAATTCCAAGATACAAAAGGAGCCCGTTAAATTGGCACCTGTTGAGGCGTACGGGGAAGTTTCCTGGAAAACACCTTTGACAAAGGATTTCAAGGATGTACCGGTTTCGGAGAAAGTGGATTTGCTGTTGAGTGCCAATGCGGCCGCCATGGAAAATGGGGCCAACTTTGTAAACTCGGCTTTGTTCATGGTCAATGAGCAAAAATATTTTGCATCTACCGATGGTTCTTACATCGATCAGGATGTACATAGAATATGGCCTACTTTCAGCGTTACCGCAGTAGACCGTGCCGCAGGAAAATTTAAGACAAGACAGGCCATGAGTGCTCCAATGGGTATGGGCTATGAATATATGGACGGACTGGCTTCCGAGAAAATGGAAGGTCCCGCTGGTATCACCTTGTACAGTAAGAGTTACGATATTGTGGAGGATGCCGTACAGGCGGCCAAACAGGCCAAGGAAATGCTTACGGCCAAATCCGTAGACCCTGGAAAATACGACTTGGTCTTGGAACCGAACCATTTAGGACTTACCATTCATGAATCCGTAGGACATCCTCTGGAATTAGATCGTGTGCTTGGATATGAGGCCAACTATGCGGGTACTAGTTTCGCCACCTTGGATAAATGGAAGTCCGGAGACTTTAAATACGGAAGTGACCTGGTAAACCTTGTGGCCGATAAGACCCAAGTAGGTAGTTTAGGTGCCGTTGGTTATGATGATGAAGGTGTTAAGACCAAAAAATGGGACTTGGTACGCAACGGTATCTTGGTAAATTATCAGGCGATTCGTGATCAAGTGAATATCATCGACCAAAATGAATCCCATGGATGCTGTTATGCACAAAGTTGGAACGATGTTCAGTTTCAGCGTATGCCCAATGTATCCTTGGAACCGGGTAAGGAAAAATACTCCATTAAGGATATGATCAAGGATGTGGAAAAAGGGATTTATATCGCCGGACGAGGTTCCTATTCCATAGACCAACAGCGATACAACTTCCAGTTTGGCGGTACTATCTTCTACGAAATCAAGAATGGGGAAATTGTGGGTATGTTGAATGATGTGGCCTACCAATCCAATACCCAGGAATTCTGGAATTCCTGTGCCAAGCTTTGCGACGAAGGGGATTATAGAATGTTCGGATCTTTCTTTGATGGAAAGGGCCAGCCTTCACAGGTAAGTGCAGTATCACATGGTAGTGCTACTTCTAGGTTTAATGATATCAATGTAATTAATACGGGTCGTACCATTTAAAGGATACGCAAGATAAAATATTCGAAAATGGCAATATATACAGAAGAAGAAGCTAAAAAAATAATGGAAAAGGCGTTGAGCTTTTCCACAGCTGACGCATGTGAGATCAATTTGAGTGGAACCGAAAGCGGCAACATTCGTTATGCCCGGAATACGGTGTCTACATCGGGGCATCGATCTAATCAATCCTTGGTAGTCCAATCCAGTTTTGGGAAAAAATCGGGAACCGCTACCATCGATGAATTTGATGATGCTTCCTTGAAAAAGGTAGTGGAAAGGGCAGAGGAGTTGGCAAGACTTTCCCCGGAAAATCCTGAATTCATGGAACCTTTGGAACAGCAGACCTATGACAAGGCCGTTAATTTTGTGGAAGCTACCGCGAACATTACTCCTGAATATAGGGCGTCCGTGGCCAATGCTAGTATTGGTCCCGCCGCAGCCCAGGATGTAACCGCTGCAGGTTTCCTGGATGATTCCTATGGTTTTAGTGCCATGATGAATTCCAAGGGACTTTTCGCCTATAACAAATCATCCAACGTGGATTTTACGGTGACCATGCGTACCAACGATGGAACGGGTTCCGGATGGGTATCCAGGGATTACAACGATATTGATAAATTCGATGCGGCCGAAGCATCCAAAGTGGCCATTGACAAGGCGGTCATGTCCAAAGAGGCCAAGGCCATAGAGCCTGGAAAATATACGGTGATATTGGAACCTGCTGCTGCGGAGAATTTGATCAGCAACATGGCACGATCCTTAAATGCGCGTACAGCGGACGAAGGTAGAAGCTTTATGTCCAAAGAAGGAGGCGGTACAAAATTGGGTGAAAAAATTGTGGACGAAAGGGTAACCCTTTGGTCAGACCCCTTGCATCCCGAAGTACCTACAAGCACATGGAACGGAGGTGGGCAGGCCTTGAATAAAACCACATGGATTGAAAATGGGGTGGTCAAAAATTTGGCATACGATCGTTTTTGGGCCAAGGAGCAAGGCGTGGAGCCCGTACCCTTTCCCAATAACATCATCATGGCCGGTGGCGATGCGTCTTTGGAAGATTTGATCAAGGGTACCAAAAAAGGGATTTTGGTAACACGTCTGTGGTACATCCGTACCGTGGATCCACAAACCTTACTCTATACCGGTCTTACTAGGGACGGAACGTTCTATATTGAAAACGGAAAAATCAAGCATCCGGTAAAGAACTTCCGTTTTAACGAAAGTCCAGTGATTATGTTGAACAATCTTGAAGCTTTGGGCGAACAGGTACGTATAAATGGTAATTTGATTCCCTATATGAAAATCAGGGACTTTACCTTTACGAGCTTGTCCGATGCCGTATAGCCTATAAAACCTTGAAAGACTGGTTGTAATACATTTTTAAATTGCAGCCAGTTTTTCTTTTGCACAATAATTGAAATACGATCAAAAAAGAGTTTCTATAAAGTTGAGCAGCGAATTTTTCTTTACCCGACTTCAATACGAATCCGGCGATTGGGATGTTGATCAACGCATGCCCTCCAACTTGCTCAATTCCTTGGTGGAATACACCACTTTGCAGGTAGATACGGTAGAGAATATAGTCCCCTTGGCCAGCGATGACATTTTTAAATGTCCTTTCTGTTATTTATCCGGCCATAAATTGGTGCAGTTCTCTAAAAAGGAGCGCGAGAATTTTAAAAAGTATGTGGACAATGGAGGATTCGTTTTTGTGGATGACTGTAATCACGATATAGACGGTCTTTTTGCCAAGTCCTTCGAGCGGCAAATGGAAGAGATTTTTGGGGCGGAGGCTTTGATCAAACTTCCCAACAATCATGAAATCTATTCGATTTTTTTTGATTTTGAGGATGGCCCACCAACAACTTCCCAGGAACTAAATGGTTGGGGTGACGATTTGGTGCACGAATATTTAAAGGCCATTGAGGTGAACGGTAGGATTGGGGTGCTCTACAGTAACAAGGACTATGGTTGCGAATGGGATTATGATTTTAGAAATAAGCGGTGGTACAAAAATGACAATACACGATTTGCGGTAAATATCGTTATGTACGCATTAACTTCTTAAAAGGATATGGATAAAAATTTAATGGCTGCGGAGCAGGAAATAAAGGAATTGACGGATAAACTTCCGTTGTTGAAAAAGGAAATCGGTAAGGTAATCGTTGGCCAGGAGGAGACTATTGAGCATATGCTCATTACGTTTTTGGCCGGGGGACATGCCCTGTTGGAAGGGGTTCCCGGATTGGCCAAAACCCTTTTGATCAAAACCATTTCCCAAGCAATAGACTTGGAGTTCAACAGGATTCAGTTTACACCGGATTTAATGCCTTCGGACATTGTGGGTACGGAAATATTGGAGGAGGATCACACCACAGGAAGCAAGTTTTTTAAGTTTAACAAAGGACCCATATTTGCCAACATCGTTCTGGCGGATGAGATCAATAGGACCCCACCAAAGACCCAGGCAGCACTTCTGGAGGCCATGCAGGAATTTGAAGTGACCTATTCAGGTAAGACCTACGAAATGGATCGACCATTTTTTATTTTGGCCACCCAGAACCCCATAGAGCAATCGGGTACGTTTCCACTGCCAGAGGCACAACAGGACCGTTTTCTTTTTTATATCAAAATTGGATATCCATCCGCAAAAGAGGAAGAAACCATTTTAAAGAACACCACAGGTTCCCGTAAGCCCAAAGTGGAAAAAATCATCAGTGGCCCTGAAATTATCAAGTTACAGCAATTGGTGAGGGATGTACATATTAGCGATGACCTTATTGCTTATGTGAGCAATATCGTTAGGGCTACCCGTCCGGAATCCACACAGAATGATTTCGTTAAGCAATGGGTAAGTTGGGGTGCCGGCCCAAGGGCCGGTCAAGCCATGATATTGACTGCCAAAGCAAGGGCATTGCAGGAAGGGCGGTTTGCGGTGACCCTGGATGATTTGGAGAAAGTGGCCTATCCCGTGTTACGGCACAGGGTTATCGTAAATTTTAGGGCAGAGGCAGAGAACATAGATTCGGATAGGGTTACCCAAGAATTGTTGGCACATATCAAGGTAAATACAAAATAATCTCATTTTGAAAACGGATTACAGACAATTGTTTCAACCGCAAATAATCAATAGCGTATCCGGTTTGGCATTGATTGCCAGGGTCATTGTGGATGAATTTTTGTCGGGTTCTCATCAAAGTCGCCGGGTAGGCCCCGGTCAGGAATTCAGTCAGTACAGGGGCTATCAGCCGGGTGACGATATGCGGCTTTTGGATTGGAAGATGCTTGCCCGTTCGGGTCGTTATTACATTAAGGAATCGGACATAGATACCCAGGTCAATGTAAAGTTTATTGTGGATACAAGTGCTTCCATGTTGCACGAGGAGAATGGAATGAAGAAAATCGATTTTGTTCGTGTGCTCGTTGCTTCCCTCGCTCATTTGTCACATAACCAAGGGGACAAAGTAGGTCTCTATGCCTTGAACACTTCCAGATTAAGGAGTGTATATCCAGAATCCCACAAAAAGCATTACAACCGAATCTTGCATGAATTAATAGAAATGAAGGTAGGGGGTGAATGGCCTTCCACGCTTGATGATTTGGAAAAAATTCACCAAAGGACTCAAAAGGAACTTCTTTTTGTAATTACGGATATGCATGAAGCTCATGAGGAATTGACCCATTGGATAGAGAATTTAAAGACCTCTAGAAATGAAGTAATCGTTCTGCATATTTTGGGGGAGAACGAGCTGGAGTTCAAGTATTCGGGTGCTTTGGTATTTGAGGATTTGGAAACAGGAAAAAAAATCAAGGTAAATGCCAAGAACGCCAAGAATGCTTACTTAAAAGCAATGGAAGAGAATTTAATGCAGATAAAAAATACATTTCTGTCCAAGAATATCAGCTATGAATTATTCAGTCTCAAAAATCCCATAGCGGAAGCACTGCAATTATTTTTAAAGAAAAGAATAGCCCTGAAATAAATGACGTTTCTACAACCTACATATCTCTGGGCCCTATTATCTCTGGCTGTTCCTTTGGTAATCCATTTGCTCAACAAGGGGGATGTAAGGACTGTAAAAGTAGGTAGCGTCAAATATCTTAAGGAGTTTGATACCAAGCAGTCTAGGAAAATCAAATTGAACGAACTGCTGCTACTTTTTTTAAGAATGTTGATATTGGGCCTGTTGGTTATATACTTGGCAGAACCTCGATGGAAAAAGGATATTGAAAAAGCACGTATCACGTATCTAATTGATCCAGTCTTGGCCCAAGAGGAATCCTTCCTGTCCTTTATGGATGGATTGAACATGGAAAACCCAAGATGGTTTTCTAAGGGTTTTCCGGATTATGAAGCGGAAATTGAGGAACCAGGAACTCCCAAATATTGGCAGCTAGCACAACAACTGGGAGAAGTTTCCTCGGATAGTATTGTGGTGTTCGCCAATGGTATGGTTGAGGGAGTAAAAGGTCCTAGGCCCAAAATACCCCAAAATGTTGATTGGGTGGTTATAGACAATGAACAAAAAGTAGACACATTCATTGCAGCCAAAAAATTTGGGGATTCCGTCCGATTATTTAAGGTAAAAGGTAATTCCCAACTAACCGATTTACAAACCACTACCCTTTCCCAAAACGACCGACGCATTGTTACCACGAAACAGGACAGCCTTGAGCTGGAAGAGGCTGACGAAATTTTTAAAATACCTTTTTTAAAGGAAGATACGCTGAATGTGACCATTGCTTTTGATAAGAAATATGAACGGGAAATGCAATACTTGTCGGCTTCCTTAAAGGCCATTGGACAATATGGGATGCAGGAGATACAGGTGGAAAAAGTGGAGGATAATGCCGAATTTGAACAAGGGAAACCTAGGGATTTATTGATTTGGTTGAAGGAGGCCCCAGTACCCAACATTGGCAGTGCCACCATTGCTGTGGCTCAAGATTCATTGGCCAATGAACTAATAGAGGAAACAACCACAAAAAACAATTTTCATCTAACTGAGCGATTGACCATTCAAAATACGGTAGCTGAAAGCTTGACCAATACATTGGCAAAGTTGCTGCTATCCAGTGATAGTCTAAATCAAAAAGTGAAGGAATACGACCATAGAGTGATGCCCGAAGCTGAACTGGCCACCAATTTTTCAACTGAAAAGGTGGACCGGAAAGATATCAGTTATATGGATATTTCACCCTGGTTATGGTTGGCTTTGGTCATGGTGCTCGTAGCGGAAAGAATAGTCTCAAAACTAAGGAAGCAATGAAGGAGGCCAGAGCTATTTTAACAAATATATTGATCAGGTGGCGGTTGATCAGAGCCTTGGAAATACTCCTTTTGAGTCTGTCCTTTGCTGCAATTGCCTACTTATTGTTTTTCAATATGTGGGTAGCTATTGCCTTCTTTTTAGGGGTGCTTTTGGTGGGTGCATGGTATGTTGGACTATGGAGGTTTTCACTTGAAAATATATGTTCCCACGTGGATAGATCTATACCGCCCATGGAACATAGTACGGCACTACTGCTGGAAAGTGAAAATCAATTAAGTGTATTGGCCCAAATTCAGCAATCAAAAGTTAGCAAAATACTTCAAAAACATAAGGGGGAAATACATTTTAAAAATTATCTATGGCCCTTTTTGGGCCTTGCCGTCATATGTTTTATAAGTGCGTGGTGGTTAATGGGTACGGGCATTTTACTTTCAAAAGACCAAAAATCGGGAATTCCAGAAGATGATGTTGTCCATTTTCAGGTACTGGATTCGGTTTCGGAAAAAATTGTCCCTCCTAACATGGTAACACAGGACATTCGTATTCGTTATCCTGATTATACCCAAGAATCGGTAAAATATACCTCTAACATGAACCTGAAGGTACTGGAAGGTGCCCAAATTACCTGGAACTTGGAATTTGACCAACCCTTACAATATGCCTTGTTGCAAATGGGGGAAGACTCTCTTGCCATGAACAGGGATACGGGTAGATATTCCAAAAGGATGATTGCCGATCGTTCCAATTTTTATTCCATAAAGTTTGTGGATACTTTGGGTCACGGTTATCTGTCCGATTTATTTGCCTTGGAAACCTACCCGGATGAATCCCCAAAAATTGAAATCCAAGGCTTGCCACAGTTTAGTTCCTTTGATTTTAAGGGTCCACAGCAATTAAAATTTTCGGCGGGAATTTCGGACGATTTTGGGATAAGCGATGTAGCCATTGTAGCAACGGTGAGCAAGGGAAGTGGTGAATCTGTAAAATTTAGGGAGGAGCGTTTGGCATTTGATTCCAAATTTAGGTCGGGAACAAAGCAACAGGATCTTTCAAAAAGCCTGAATTTAAAAGATCTTAGAATGGAGCCGGGGGACGAACTCTACTTTTATGTTGAGGCAATCGACAATAAACGACCCAAGGCCAATATGGCCCGAACCGAAACTTTTTTCGCAGTCATCAAGGATACCGTAACAAATCAGTTTGCGGTAGAAGGCACCTTGGGCGCCGATCTGATGCCCGATTATTTTAGAAGTCAAAGACAATTGATTATCGACACGGAAAAGTTGATAGCAGATCAACCTTCAATTGAAAAGAGGGAATTCAATTCCAGAAGCAATGAACTCGGTTTTGATCAAAAGGCACTACGCATTAAATATGGAGAATTTATGGGTGATGAGACCGAAGGACCTGTGGCAAACGAAGTACAGCGGGAGTCCCATGACGAAAACCCCCTTGCAGAGTATACCCATGATCATGATGGTGCAAACGAGCATAATCTTGTAGCGGAGGAGCATGAAGACCATGGGGACAAGGAAGGCGAAGAGGACCCATTGGAAGCCTACGTTCATAATCATGAAGATCCCGAAGCTTCAACACTTTTTGCCCAATCCCTAAGAAGTAAATTGAAGCAGGCCATGGCCGAAATGTGGGATGCGGAACTCTACTTGCGTCTTTTTCAGCCGGAAAAATCCTTGCCCTTTCAGTATAAAGCTTTAAAACTCATTCAGGAAATAAAGAACAGTGCCCGAATTTATGTGCATAGGATAGGATTTGATCCGCCTCCTATAAAAGAGGACAAGCGTTTGACCGGTGAACTCAAGGAAATAGGAAACTATTCCAAGAACGAGGCGCTTGAAAAGGAAGAACTGTTTGCCAATATGCAAAAGGCAGTTACCCGCTTAGAAATGCTTTTGGAATCCACAGGAACTATTTCAAGGCAAGACAGACAATTGTTTGACAGAGCCGGAAACGAATTGGCTCGATTGGCCATTGAAGAACCGGGCAAGTATTTGGAAACCTTACAATCGGTTAAATTATTGTCACAATCAGAAAGAGTGAGTAGACAGCAGTTGCAAAAGGTCCTGAAAGGCTTGTATGGAGCTCTGCCCCAAAAACAGACTTCACCGCGAGCCGAACAGCGGTATGCAAATCAATTGAACCATTTATTTATTGAGGCGTTGGATGTGGAATAGTTTAAGTTTAGAAAATAAGGAATGGTGGATAGTCGTGATTTTGGTGGGTCTATTGCTATTGGGCATATTTATATGGAAAGAATGGAAGGGCAAACCAGATAGGCGGTTTTACATCAATTCCTTTTTAGGGTTTGTTGCAATTATTTGCCTATCCTTCCTGGTTTTGAGGCCTACGTACTTGCAAAAAGTGAGGGGCGAGGCGGTATTATTGACAGAAGGCTACCAAAAAGAAATCTTGGATAGTTTAAAAAAAAATAACCGAAGGATTTCTGAAATAGAGTATAGACCTGGCATGGACCTTTCCTCAAAATTGGATTCCATTGAACATTTGTTCATTATGGGACATGGGGTGCGTGAGTTCGATTTATGGCAATTGAAATCGGACAATGTTACCTTCCTTCCATCTCAGATATCCCAAGGAATCATTAAATTAAAATACAACCAGAACGAAAGTGCAGGTAGTGATTTGATGGTGCAGGGTATTTACAGAAACCAAAATGCCCGGATGAAATTAACTTTGAAAGGTCCCGGAGAAAATACACTGGATTCTATTTCTTTTTTGAATAAGGGGGACCATCATTTCAAGCTGAAAACAAATCTTAAAGTCGACGGCAAGTTCCTATATCATATAACGGAGCAGGATAGTACCGAGAACATCATAAATACCGAAGCCTTGCCTGTTATTGTGACATCAAACAAGCCTTTGAAAATCTTGATTGTAAACGAGTTTCCTTCCTTTGAGACCAAATATTTAAAAAACTTTTTATCGGAGGAGGGCCATGAGGTAACCGTAAAGACAAAACTTACCAAACAGCAGTACAAGTTTGAATATTTCAATACGGATCAAGTAGCGATTTATTCCTTGGATAGGGAGAATATAGGGATGTTCGACTTGATGGTTGTTGATGACCAATCCTTGAAAAATCTTTCCAAGTCTGAGCGTAATATACTAATGGAACAGGTTTCTGCCCGTGGACTTGGAGTTTTTGTACAGCAAACTGGGAATAATTTTCAATCTAAAAATAGTTTAGGGCAATTGAATACACTCCCCGATGAGCAAACCCAAGTAAAATTGGATATGGGGTCTAACCCCGTTCTGGAAAAGTATCAAGTCCAATTTGATAGCATGGGATTAATGGTAATGATCATAGGTAATTACGGATATTCCCTTCAAATAGGTCAGGGGCACATTGGGAGCACGTTTTTAAAAAATACGTACCAACTCCTTTTGGACGGCAAAGATTCGGATTATAGGGAATTATGGTCCAGTCTGCTCAATGGAATTCGCAAACGATCTGAGAAATCCGCTCAATTTCATTCAGATTCATACTGGGCGAGTGTCAATGAACCTTTTCATTTTTCCTTTTTTTCTTCGGAAGTTAACCCCAAAATCACGGTTGAAAGCCAATATCAGGTACCCCTCATAAAGAATCCTGTTATTGCCGATGAATGGATGGGGAAAGTATATCCCATGCGGTCAGGATGGCATCAATTGCAATTGGAATCGGATAGTACTTCCTTGAGCTATTATGTGATGGAAGATGGACGTTGGAAAGCGTTAACAAATGACAATACCTTAAAAAAGAACAAGCAATTTTTCAGTAATACCCCTTCCGCTGTTCAAGAGAAATTCCTTCCTCAAAGGATAAGTCCTATTTGGTTTTTGACCATTTTTATCCTGGTCATGGGATATTTGTGGCTGGAGCCTAAATTAAGATAGTTCAAGTATGATGTTTTGCAAGGTGGAAGCCAATCCATTTTATAACTTTACAACATGAATTTAGTCGTTGATATAGGTAATACATATGTGAAGTTTGCAGTGTTTGACAAAAATGTGATGGTTTTTGATGACCGTTTTAATATAAACAGCTTTACTACCAGGGTCAAGGAGCTTTTTAAAGTATATCCAAGGATTGAAACGGCAATCTATTCCTCGGTTGGTGCCCCGGACAAAAAGTATCTAGCGGTACTTACCTTATTTTGCAAAGTGCATGTGTTGTCCTATGAATCCAAAGTTCCCTTCAAAAATAGTTATGCTACGCCCCAAACTTTGGGAATCGATAGAATAGCCTTGGCAACCGCCGCTTTTTACCATGCACCGCATAAAAATACTTTGGTCATAGATGCGGGTACATGTATTACCTATGAAATGATAAACGATTTTGATGAGTATTTGGGAGGTGCCATTTCACCTGGAATCGAAATGCGTTATAGGGCGATGCACGAGTATACCTCGGCATTACCACTATTGGAAAAACAGGCACCTTTGGACTTAATAGGGAATAGTACCCAAACCGGTATGCACAGTGGGGTGGTAAATGGGGTGTGCAGTGAAATGGATGGAATTATTGATCAATATGCAACCCGTTTTAAAGATTTAACAGTTATTTTAACAGGGGGTGATGCCCTTTTTTTGTCTAAAAGACTAAAAAATACCATCTTTGCGGATTCCAAATTCCTGCTAAAGGGACTTAATTATTTGCTGGAATACAATAAGCACTAGATGATCAAGAAAATTGTAATTGCAATAGTGTGCATGGCCTCCGTGGGTATGTATGCTCAGAATGGCACGGTTTCTCCCTATTCGTTTTTCGGTATTGGTGAATTAAGGACTTCGAGTACGGTAGAAAACCAGATGATGGGTCATATTGGAGTGTACGCGGATAGCATCCATTTGAACCTGCAAAACCCTGCGGCGTATGGGAAATTGGGCCTCGAGGTTATGGACAGGGAAGGTCTTGTGGCATACACCGCTGGTCTATCCTACAAGCAATTCAGATTAAAAAGCTTTGAAGAGGAACAAAGTAGTACCGCTACCACATTGGATTATCTTTCTTTGGGCTTCAGTTTAGGAAAGGGTCTGGGAATGGGATTCGGAATTATGCCGTACTCTTCTATGGGCTATAATTTTGTGGAGCAAAGATCCAGTAGGGGTCAGGCTTTGACCAATATTTTTAGTGGAGAAGGTGATCTGTCCAAGGTTTATTATTCCATAGGGTATGAAATTATCAAGGATTTGAGTTTGGGAGTTACCGTAAATTATAATTATGGGACTTTGTCGAACGAAAGATTGCAACAGATTGAAGACGTACAATTTGGGACTTTTGATAGAAGAAGTTCGCAAATCAACGGCTTTGATTTTAACTATGCCCTTTTGTATACACCCAGTATAAAGGAGGATTATACCTTACATACGTCGGTAAGGGTCAATACCCAAGGAAACCTCGTATCCAAAAATAGAAGGAATTTGGGTTCTTTTTCCGTGGCCACCGGTGGAAATATTGAGAACATAGATGTGAATTTGGATGCGAACAATCTTCGCAATACAGAATTTAAAATTCCAACAACGACAACTTTAGGTTTGGGTTATGGTAAGGATTACAAGTGGTTTTTGGGAGCGGAATATAGTTTTCAAGGGTTAAGCTCTTTTGAAAATCCTTTTCTAGGTACTGATAACATAGTTTACAAGGATGCCAGTTCATTAGCATTGGGTGGATTTTATACGCCAGATGCAAATTCGTTCAATAGTTATTTAAAACGGGTAACCTATCGTGCGGGATTACGCTTGGATAGGACCGGAATGGTGGTGAATGATGTGGATATAAATAATTTTGGCATAACTTTTGGATTAGGGTTACCACTGGGAAGAAGTTTCTCCAATCTTAATTTAGGCTTTGAACTGGGTAGAAGGGGTACTACGAGGGCAAATTTAATAGAGGAGAGTTACTTTAAGGTCAATGTAGGCCTTTCATTAAATGATCGATGGTTCCAGAAACGAAAGATAAATTGATAAAATTTTAGTACATTAACCACTTTTAAAATTAGAATGATGAAAACGAAACTTTACTTCGCGGCAATTATGTTCCTAGGAATGATGGGGGTAAGTAATGCACAGGCGCAAAACCCTGAATGTATGACCAATCTCTCTATATTTTCGGAGCATGCAAAAGTCAAAAATTATGATGCGGCATATGAGCCCTGGAAAAAGACATACGAAACATGTCCACAGTTGAACAACGCCATTTATGTTTACGGGGAACGTATCTTAAAAGATAAAATAGATAAATCCTCAGGTGCAGAAAAAGAGGCTTTTGTTACGGAATTGATGGGCTTGTATGACAATAAGCTAAAACATTTTTCTTCCAAAACCAGTCCAGGTGAGACCATGGTAGACAAGGCAATGGTCAAATATGACAATAAGATGGCCGATGATTCCGAAATGTACAGCATGCTATCGGAAGCTTTTACAAAGGATAGGGATAATTTTAACAATCCCAAGGCTTTATATCTTTATTTTTCAAGTTTGGTAGACCTCCATGCTGCAGGTAAAAAAGAGTTGCAGGAAGTTTTTGATGTGTACGATGATGTTACCGGTAAAATTGAAGAGGAAAACAATAAGCTTACCGATCAAATTGCCAAGTTGCTGCCAAAGGAGGATGCCGGTACCTTGACCTCTAAAGAAAAGGGAAGATTAAAATCATATAACTCCTATTCTGAAGCTTATGGTAAGATAGAGGGAAGTATTGATTCCAAATTAGGTGCGTTGGCAGATTGTAGCAACTTAATTCCCCTCTATGAGAAAAGTTTTGAGGAAAAGAAAGGTGATGTAAAATGGGTGAAAAGTGCTGTAGGTAGAATGTATAGTAAAGAATGTACTGAAGATCCCATGTTCAAGAAATTGGTTGAAGTTCAGGCTCAATTAGACCCTTCAGCTGATACCTATGTTTACTTGGGTTCATTAAAAAAGTCTAGCGGAGATACGCAAGGTGCTGTGGCAGATTATAATAAGGCATTGGAATTGGAAACGGATTCCAAAAAGAAATCGAATATAGCCTATAAAATTGCGACCAGCTATACTAAATCAAGCAGGTCTACGGCTAGAAGTTATGCACAAAAGGCTATAGATGCCAATCCTGCAAATGGTAGAGCCTATTTGTTGATTGCCAGTTTATATGCCGGTAGTGCCAATGAGTGTGGTAATTCTCCTTTTGAAAAAAGGGCTATTTACTGGAAGGCTGCAGATATGGCAAAACAAGCGGCTAGGGTAGACCCAGCACTTAGCGGAAGGGCTAGTCAGGCTGCTACAAGTTATGACGCTAAAGCACCAACCAAGGAAATGATCTTTAGTTCTGGAATGGCTGGAAAAACGGTATCTTTCTCATGTTGGGTAGGTGGTAGCGTAAAGGTACCTGCATTATAAAATGACAAAACATTTTGTAGATATATATAAAGGCATTGCCATGGTTTCCATGGCAATGCTTTTTTTTTCATGTAAGGATAATTACAAGCGGGTTGGTGAAGAAGCCAAAAAGGAGATTTTTCCTCAGGGTGTCGCCAAAAATTTTGTGCTTACCTATACCGAAATACCGGAAAACTTGGGCTCAGAGGATACTGGGGCCTCCAAGATATTAGCAGTTATATCCGGACCTTTACGAAATGATTTTGAAAATTTGGAATTTCCCCACCAGACCTTTCCTGAAGGTGTATTGGTCGAAATTTTTAATGATAAGAATGAAAAAACAACTATAGAGGCGGACCATGGCATATATTATAAGGCTACCTCCATTATCGACTTGCAGGGTAATGTCATCATTAAAGGTCATGATGGCAAAAAGTTGGAAGCTCCCCAGCTATATTATGATCAGGAAAATGAGTGGGCATTTACGCAAGAAAAGTTTAAGTTTACAAACCCTGAGGATGGAACTGTAATGGATGGTGAAGGAATGGATATAAAGAAGGACCTTACCTTTTTGAATGCCCATAAAACCTATGGTTTAATGTTGATTAAGGAAGATAAAGATGATTAGGATATTAAAATATACAGAATACTTATACGTAATAGTAGCGGCATTTTCGATCTATAGAATTTTCACGGATTGGAATACGGACAGAAGTATGGCTTATTTTTTTATTTTTTTTGCGGTAGTATCCATTGGTATGTTTTTGTTCCGAAGAAATTATCGCAAAAAGTTTGAACAACGCCAAAATGATAATCAAAAATAACGGTGGATAATAGTCTTGTTATTATTGTTCTTTCCTTGGTTTTTTCCGCTTTTTTTTCCGGAATGGAGATTGCCTTTATTTCTGCCAACAAAATCCACATAGAAATAGAGAAGAAGCAAGCTGGGTTTTTGGCCAAGGTGCTTACAAGATTGACCAAAAAGCCTTCCAAGTTTATAGCGACCATGCTCATTGGCAATAATATCGCCCTTGTAGTATATGGTCTTTTTATGGGAGAGGTACTTATGAATTGGTTTTTGGGGATGAATCCTGAAAACGAGATTTTAAGGGTATTGTTGACGGATTTCAGTCTATTGTCACAGACTATTATTTCAACTCTGGTCATCCTTATTACTGCTGAGTTTTTACCCAAGGTGTTGTTTCAGATCTATGCCAATAGCCTTTTAAAACTATTGGCTATTCCTGCTTATCTGTTTTATTTGGCGTTCAGCTTTGTTTCTGATTTTGTCATCTATGTTTCGGACTTCATTTTAAAATATATCTTTCGCACCTCTGGAGACGAAGTGCAGTTGGCCTTTACCAAATTGGAGTTGGGAGACTATATTATGGAGCAAATGGAAACGGTGGAGGAAGAGGATGAAGTGGATTCTGAAATCCAGATTTTTCAGAATGCCTTGGAGTTTGCAGAGGTGAAGGCCAGGGAGGTCATGGTTCCCCGAACTGAAATAATGGCCGTGGAACTGCATGAAACCCCTAAAAGCTTGGCCAAATTGTTTTCCGAGACCGGCTATTCCAAAATATTGGTTTTCAAGGATACCATTGATAATGTAATAGGGTATGTACACTCCTATGAACTTTTTAAGAAGCCAAAAACCATTAAGAGCATACTTTTGCCTGTGGAATTCGTTCCAGAAACCATGCTTATTCAGGACATTCTAAATGTCCTCATAAAGAAAAGGAAGAGCATCGCTGTGGTACTGGATGAATACGGGGGAACCTCCGGGCTTATGACCGTGGAGGATATTGTAGAGGAACTTTTTGGGGAAATCGAGGATGAACATGATACCACGGACCTACGGGAGGAACAGATTGACGAACGTCATTTTCTCTTTTCCGCACGGCTAGAAGTGGATTATATCAACGAAAATTACAAATTGGACCTTCCCATTGGTGATGAATTCGAGACTCTTGGGGGTCTTTTGGTCCATCGTGTGGGTGAAATACCGGAGAAGGATTCAGAAATAGTGATAGACCATTTTAGGTTTACCATTTTGGAGGTTTCCAATACCAAGATAGACTTGGTTTCCTTAGAACTTTTAGAAGAAGATTAGTACGTTCGGGTAAAATCTGATCGTATCACCTACGTAGTGCCAAATCTTTTAAACCGTATTTCAATCACAACCTACAGGTGACCGCCATATGGGATTTTACAGGAGTTTTTTAGTTTTTATTATTTCAATTAAAAATGGTAATTTCGCCAACTGATTTTAATTTTTTGATACGATAGGATGGCAGTTTTAGAAAATATTAGAAAACGAACCACAGTTTTGATACTGATTATTGGTTTGGCCCTTTTCGCCTTTGTGATTTCGGGTGTATTTACAAGCAGCAATTTTGGTGCCGGTGGTAAGATGGGTACTTCCATTGGGGAAATCAATGGTAAGGAAATTTCCATTGATGAATTTAGGCAAAGGGTGGAAACCGCCACACAGCAAATGGGTCCCACGGTATCGTCCATGCAGACCATGAACCAGGTTTGGGACCAGGAAGTTAGAAGAAGTATCCTTGAGGAACAGTTTGAAGATTTGGGTATCGGTATAGAACAAGATCAAATCGTGGACTTTCTTAGAACTACGGGATATGCGCAAAACCCAGAATTTCAGAATGAAAATGGAGTCTTTGATCCCAACAGATTTAGATCCACGGTTTTGGACTGGAAAAATAACAATCCGGCCCAGTATGAATTTTGGCTTGAGACCGAAAATCAAATAATTCAAATGGCCAAAGAGCAAACTTATTTTGACCTGATCAAGGCAGGAGTGGGTGCTACTTTAAAGGAAGGTGAACTCGATTATAAGTTGGCCAACGAAAAAATGGATATCAGGTATGTGAGGGTACCATATTCATCCATCCCTGATAGTACTATAACCGTTACCAAAAGTGAGATTGCCGATTATATCAACGACCATAAGGAAGACTATAAACAAGACCCTGCAAGGGATATACAGTTTGTCTATTTCAACGAAAAACCTTCGGATGCGGATGATGCTGCCGTTAAGGAGGAAATCACAAAATTGTTGGATGACACGGTGGAATATAATGCACAGACCGATAGAAACGATACTATATTAGGATTTAGAAATACCGATGATATGGAGGCTTTCTTGGATAGGCATTCCGATGTTAAGTTCGATACTATATACAAGGCAAAGAAAAATCTTCCTTCCAGCGTAGCGGATACCTTAATGACATTGAACGTAGGCGAGATTTATGGTCCTTACAAAGATGCAGGTGCGTACAAGATTTCAAAAATGATGGGCAGAAGACCTAACGGTTCCGTTAAGGCAAGTCATATTTTGATTGCCTATGAGGGTGCTACCAGAGCGAATCCTGAGGTTACAAGAACGAAGGAGGAGGCAGAAAAAGAAGCGAATAGATTATTGGCAGAAGCTAAAAAATCCGGAGTGGTATTTGCAGAATTGGCCAGGGACAACTCTGACGGTCCCTCTGCCCCAAATGGAGGAGATTTAGGATATTTCCAAGAAGGAACCATGGTTCCCAAGTTCAATGATTTTGCATTTGGAAATCCGGTAGGTACTATAGGATTGGTGGAAACCGATTTTGGTTTTCACGTGATTAAAGTGGATGACAATGAAGATTTGGTTCAAATTGCTACCCTGTCCAGGGAAGTTGAGCCATCTGAGGAAACTACGAATATGTTGTTTACGGATGCTACAAAGTTTGAAATGGAGACCATAGCGGATGAAGGTTCCTTTTCGGAAATAGCAAAAAAAAGCGAATATCTAGTGAGACCGGTAAATAAAATAAAACAATTGGACGAAAACCTTCCAGGCCTAGGAGCACAAAGAGGAATAGTTCAATGGGCTTTCAACGAAGATACAGAGGTTGGGGATATTAAGCGTTTTAATATAAACGATGGGTATGCGGTTGTACAATTAACCGGAATCTATAGAGAAGGTCTTATGAGTGCAGAGGATGCATCAGCAACGGTATTACCAATCATTAGAAAGGAAAGAAAGGCTGCACAGATTATTGCTGCAAACCAAGGAAAGGCTATGGATGCGATAGCTTCGGATAATAATACGACGGTTTCTACCGCAAGTGCCTTAACGGTAAAATCCCCAACAATTCCCGGTGCAGGTAGCGAACCTGTTGTGGTGGGCACAGCATATGGAATGAAAGAAGGTGAGACTTCAGGCCTATTGGAAGGAAATACCGGTGTTTTCAAAATTGAAGTAACCAAAAGAACGGAAGCTCCAAAATTGGATAATTATGCTACCTATGCAAATACCTTGAGAACCAACGCTGGTAACAGGGTAAATTCAGAAGTGTACAATGCACTTAAGGAATCTTCAGAAATTGAGGATAAAAGAGCTAATTTTTACTAGTCCTTTTTCTTAAAAAATAACACGAGGCTCTCCTAATGGAGAGCCTTTTTTATAGAATTATTTTGGAATAGGGAATAACAGTAGTATATCCCTTTCTGCTGAAGTAATCCATATCTTCTTGCCTTCCCGTAGCCAATATAAAGTCACCGCCCCACGCTCCTAGACTTTTGATACTGTGAGGGTAATTAGGGAATAATTGTTTCTTAATGGTTGGAGTGTTTAATACCTCTGAAAGTAAAATTTCATGCTGATTTACTATGGCCTCAAATGTATCAAGGTTCTTGGACTCGATCAATTGAGCGGTAAGGTGATTTACTTCGGTAATGAGCTTTCCCTTATCTATAGCTAACTGGCGATATATTGCTATGGCCTCTCGACTATTTTGTTTCTTGTTTAAATAAATAAAGAAAAGTTGGTCTTTAAAAATGGGATTGAAATCCACTTTACTTACTTCGGGTTTGTCTTCAATTTTATGAAACACGATAGGAGTGTCATTTTGGGCACAGGCAATATCATAACCGCTACCTCCAAAAGTGGCTTTCAATAGTTCATAAGGGTCAACTTGGGCCCACTGCGCTATATTATTGATAAGGGTAGAGGAGGACCCTAGACCCCAGTCTTTTGGGAAGCTCAGTTTGGTATCAATATAAACTCCTTGATAATCTTTCAAAAAGGAAGGGTTTAGCACTTTTGTTTCCTTGAAAATTTCAACTAATCGCTGCGCGGAAATGATATCGGAGGTATTAATAATCTTGAAATCTTCTAGGTCAATATCGGCAGTAAACCATGGTGTGTTTTTGTGGGTTAAACTTTGCCAATTGATTTGCCTTGTTTTTGACTTTTTAATCGTCAAAAATTGACCGAATTTGGTGGGCAGGGCAAGGCCTCTTGCCCCATCGAGAATGGCATATTCCCCGGTGAGCAGCAATTTTCCGTTACTGTAGAATTCCATCATCTATTTCCGAAGGTTTTCAAGGGCGTTCAAAACACCCCTATGGGTAACCATATGGGTCTTAAAGTGTTCTACAAGAGCCTCTTTCTCCTGTTCCGTAGCGGCGTTTTGATTCAGGATATTCATTAGGTGCATTTTCATGTGCCCCTTTTGAATACCTGTAGTTACCAAAGAACTAACGGCCGCAAAATTTTGCGCCAGACCGGCCACGGCCATAATTTGCATTAATTCTTTTGCAGAGGGATTTTGTAATATTTCCAGGTTCAGCTTTACCAATGGATGGAGCTTTGTTAGTCCGCCCACGGTTCCAAGTGCAAGTGGAATCTCAATCCAGAAATGGAATATATCACTTTCAATTTTGGCGTGGGTAAGGCTGCTATAAGTCCCACTTTTTGCAGCGTAGGCATGTGCCCCTGCCTCAATGGCCCTAAAATCATTACCCGTGGCTAAAACAACTGCATCTATTCCGTTCATGATGCCTTTGTTGTGGGTTACCGCCCGGTAGGGCTCCACTTTGGCAATTTCTACGGCCCTAACCATTTTTTCCGCAAAATCCTTAGGTGATATTTCTTTTGAGATGTTCAGTTGGTCAATAGGGCAACTGACTTCTGCTTTTACCAGGCAATTGGGCACGTAGTTGGAAAGAATGCTCATGACAACTTCAATCTGCTTCTCCGGCTCGGAAAAATCAGGGTAGGTCAAGGCTTCATTTTTAAGGGTTGCCGCAAATTGCTCCAAACAACTATTGATGAAGTTGGCTCCCATGGCATCTTGGGTTTCAAATGTACAGTGGAGTTGGTAGTAACCTTCCAAGTCATTGGTTTTATCCCGTAACTCTATTTGTGAGATTCCGCCACCACGCTTTTCCATGCTATCCGTTAGATGCTTTGCATCGGATATCAATCTTGACTTTATTTTGATAAAAAAGGATTCCAGTTTGGAATAGTTCCCTTTGAAAATAAAGTGGACCTGCCCAACTTTTTTGGTACCTATGACCTCGGTTTTAAATCCGCCTCTACTGCCCCAAAACTTGGCTGCCTTACTGGCCGCGGCAACCACTGAACTCTCTTCAATGGCCATAGGAATCGCATATAGTTCATCATTGATCAGGAAATTCGGGGCGATTCCCATCGGCATATAAAAATTACTGATTGTATTTTCTATAAACTCATCATGAAGCTGCTGCAACTGTGAATCGGCATTCCAATACGTTTCAAGAATTTTTTTGGATTGTGCGGGGTTTTGTGTGTAGTTGGTAGCGATCCATTCGATTTTTTCGGATTTGGAAAGCTTGGAAAAACCAGCAATAGGCTTCTTCATTTTCTAGGTTTCTTGGATAAAGTCGGTAACTTTTATGGACTAAAAACGACCTTGAAATGGCTGTTTTGAGGGTAAAGATAATGATATTGGACATAATCTAAACCAACGTGAAAGCATCGTTAAAAAATGGGTCTTTTTATGGGTAATGCGAGGTTTTTTAGAGAATTAGTGGTAAACTTGAAGAATTTAACAAATTTCATCATTTCATGCGAAAATTATACATTCTAGCGCTCTGCTTGATTAGTTTTCAATCCGCGATTCTCGCCCAACAAAAAAAGGTTACCGTAGAGGAAATTTATTCGGGAACATTCAGTACTCAGGGTCTTGATGTGCTTCGTTCCATGAACAATGGGAAACAATACACCGTTTTAAACTTTGACCGAAATACTGGAATATCCACCATAGACAAGTATGATTATAAAACACTGGAAAAGTTGGAGACCATAGTTTCTTCGGCGGACTTAGAAGGTGTTCCTTATTTTTCCTCCTATGAGTTTAGTAAGGATGAGTCCAAGGTATTGTTGGCCACTGAAGTAGAATCCATTTTTAGGAGGTCTACCCTTGGTGTTTTTTATGTGTTTGATATTGCTTCCAAGAAGTTAACCAAGATTAGCGATGATAAAATCCAGGAACCAACTTTATCCCCAAATGGTAAACAAGTTGCCTTTGTAAAAAACAACAACCTATACATTATGGACTTGGGAAATGGTGAAACTGTTCAAGTTACACAGGATGGGGAGAAAAATAAAATCATTAATGGAGTAACCGATTGGGTCTACGAGGAAGAATTTGCCTTTGTTAGGGCTTTTGAATGGAACAGTGATGGGACAAAAATCGCATTTTTGAGGTTTGATGAAACCAATGTTCCTGAATTTTCTATGGACATGTACGGTACGGAAAAATATCCTTCCCAAAACGTGTTTAAATACCCAAAGGCCGGAGAGGACAATGCTGTTGTAAGCCTTCATATGTTGGACGTTGTTAGCAGTACCATTTCCAAGGTAGATTTGGGAGATGCCTATTATATTCCCAGGATAAAATGGATGAACAACCCAAATTATCTGAGTGTGCAAACCATAAATAGGCATCAAAACGATTTAAGACTTCAAAAGGTAAACGCAAAGAACAACACGGTAAAATTACTTTTGGAAGAAACCGATGATGCCTATGTGGATATTACGGACAACCTTACTTTTTTGGCTGATGATAGTTTCATCTGGACCAGTGAAAATGATGGTTGGAACCACATTTATCTTTATAATTCCGATGGGGAATTGATGAACCAAATTACTAAGGGAGATTGGGAAGTAACCGCATACTATGGTTATGATCAAAACGAGGATAAGATTTATTATCAATCCACGGAAAACGGCTCAATAAATCGGGGAATATATAGTGTGGAGAGTAACGGCAAAAACAAAAAGGATTTGGCCGTGGCCAATGGGACCAATAGTGCTTCTTTCAGTGCAGATTTTAGCTACTTCATCAATACATTTTCTAATGCTGTCACGCCACCGGTGTATACGCTTCACAAAGCCTTATCCGGAAAGGAAATCAAGAAAATAAAAGATAACACCGCTTTGTTGGAAAAGTTGAAGGGGTATGAAATCAGTCCAAAGGAATTTTCTACCATCAATATCAACGGGAATGATCTAAATATGTACATCATAAAGCCTCAGGATTTTGATGCTTCCAAAAAGTACCCTTTACTTATGTACCAGTATAGTGGTCCAGGCTCCCAAAGTGTTAGCAATACATGGATGAACGCGAGGGATTATTGGCATCAGTCCTTGGTTGCTGACGGTTACATTGTGGCCTGTGTTGATGGTAGGGGAACAGGATTCAAGGGAAGCGACTTTAAAAAGGTAACCTACCTAAATTTGGTAAAGTATGAAACGGAGGACCAGATTGCAGCGGC
>JAUIGC010000196.1 GCA_030429835.1 Bacteroidia bacterium | reverse complement strand
AAGGCCAAAGTGGACTACGTAAACGGAAATTTTAAGAACGCCAGTGTAAACAGTGCAACCAACGATGACGGAATTGCCTACAGCCACTTGCAGGTAGGAATTAGTCCAGGTTTGGTCATGCGAAGGGACGACTTTTCACTTAACCTAGGTGTAAACTTAGTCTATGGGATGAATCTCGAGGCTAGCGAGGGGAATTTCTACATCTACCCTGCCGTGGCCGCTTCCTATCGCTTGTTGGACGAAACGGTTATTGCCTATGGGGGTGTGGAAGGGGAGTTAAGACAAAATTCCTATTATGATTTTGTGGAGGAGAATACCTTTGTGTCTCCTACATTGACCATAGCTCCAACGGATAGTCAGTACAATGCCTATATAGGATTGAAGGGTCAATTACTACCCAATTTGAGCTATAATATTAAGGGGTCCTATACTGCAGAAAACAATACACCTCTATTCAAATTAAACCCTCAGAACAATTTTAGGACTGATGAGAAAGGGTATTATTATGGAAACTCCTTTGAGGTTTTTTATGATGATATCAAGACCATTGGGATATTTGGGGAACTCAACGTGGATGTCAATAGAAACTTTACATTGGGAATCAATGCTGAGGTATATGATTATAATACAGAAACGGATAACCCAGCTTGGAACCTTCCTAATTTAAAAGGGTCTTTATTTATGGATTACCAGATAGGGGAAAAGTGGTTTGCTGGAGCCAACCTTTTTTACGTGGGGGAAAGAGAGGATTTCTCTACCGTGGTAGTACAGAATGTTCCAGTATCGGAATATCCCGCAACACTCATCAATTTAGACGGTTTTTTTGATGCCAATGCCCATTTGGGGTATCGTGTGGACAATCAATTGTCCATCTTTTTAAAGGCGGCGAACATTGCCAATAATAACTATCAACGCTGGGCAAATTATCCGGTCCAAGGATTCCAGATATTGGCAGGGGCTACTTATAAGTTTGATTTTTAATTACTTATAATTTTAAACTACTGTTTTTCTTTTTAACAAACTTTAACATTTAAAGGGCAAACCTTTTTTTTAATGTTCTGTAGGTATGGTTGAATTATTATTAATTAAACCTAAAAGAACATGAAAAAAGAATTCTTAAGTAAAATATTTTACTCCCTATTATTTGTGGGAATGATATCGATTGTCTCCTGTAGTGACGACGACACAATGGAACCCCCTACCATGCCCACCTGTAGTGATGGGGTTATGAACGGAGATGAAACCGGTGTGGATTGTGGTGGATCTTGCCAACCCTGCGAGGACGGAATGGAAATGCTAGGTAGAAGAACAGAATTATTTGTCACCAACAATACGGATGGTAATATAACAAAATATAGTATTACAGGTGATTCCTTGGTTACCTTGGTAACGCCATCTTCGGCTGCTGAAGGAATATATTATGATGCCACGGCCGATGTTGTGGTGCAAGCTTCACGTTCTGCCCTGCAGTTAGAGGCTTATTCAGACGCAAGTACCCTAATGTCCGGTTCTACGGTAAGTCCGACCTACACGAGTAGTGCAGATATGGAAAGCCCAAGGGAACTAGCGGTTAGCGGTTCTACCTATGTAGTAGCGGATAACGGGTCCAACCTGTTTTTCGTATACGAGAACAGTGGCAGCGGTTTTACATTGATGAATACCGTAGAGGTGCCTTTTCCCGTTTGGGGGATAACCTTTAAGGGGGATGACCTTTATGCCGTGGTAGATACCACTGGCGATCTGGCCGTTTTCTATAATTTTCTTTCCAACGTAACCGATGGAATTTTAAGGCCATCAAAGCGAGTAACCATTGAGGGTATTGTAAGGACCCACGGATTAGTTTATAACGGTTCCGATGATGTAATGGTTTTGACCGATATAGGTGATGCAGCAAATACGACAGATGATGGTGGTTTTCATGTAATTTCTGATTTCTCTTCTAAATTCGATGCTCTTTCCGATGGTGAGCTGTTACCTGTTGGTATGCAAGTTCGGGTTGCGGGCCCATCCACCTTAATGGGCAACCCCATTGATGTTGCTTATGATTCGGAAGAAGATATAGTCTATATTTCCGAAATTGGGAATGGAAAAGTTTTAGGTTTTAGCGCCATTGGAAGCGGAGGTGATTTGACGCCTTCCTTCAATAAGGATTTGCCAACCGCATCATCAATTTATTTTAGTAGTGATGAGACCGATGGGGACACGGGTATGTCTACGGATAATGCCATGACCAGATTGTACGTTACAAGTACCGCGAATGGAAATGTAAGTGTCTACGATGGTTCGGGGATGTTGGTGAAGACCGTAATTACGGCTTCAACGGCAACAGAAGGCATCTATTATAATGCGATGCAGGATGCGTTGATCCAGGCTTCCAGGTCAGGCAATATGTTGGAATATTATGGTTCCTTCGCCGCGGTTACAGATTTGGCAACCATTGTAACTGATTTTTCTGGAAACGCAGATTTGATGAGTCCCAGGGAAATTGCAGTATCGGGTAACAAAGTAGTGGTTGCTGATAATGGCATGGACAAATTCTATGTATATGAATATGATGGTAACGGCTTTACCTTAATGAATACCTTGGATCTTGGGTTTAATGTTTGGGGAATTACCTTTATGGGCAAAGACCTATTGGCTGTTGTGGATAACACAAGCGATCTCGCGATCTTCAATAATTTCCTGGCAAACTTCACTATGGATGGTGCTATAACTCCAGACAAACAGATTACGGTTGAGGGTATAGTAAGAACCCATGGTATCGATTATAGTGAGGCCGACGATGTACTTGTAATGACTGATATAGGCGATGCTGCCGATGCTAATACGGATGGCGGTTTCCAAGTAACCCAGAATTTTAGCACAAAGATTGCCGATATCATGGATGGTGGTACGCTTTCGCTGACCGAACAGACTAGGGTAGCTGGCGGCTCTACTTTGATGGGTAATCCCATAGATGTGGCATACGACCATAAGACAAAAACTATTTTCATTGCGGAAATAGGCAATGGTAAGGTGCTAGGATTTGCAGACGCTCTTAACATAACCGGTGATGTTGCCCCATCAGTGAGTAATGATTTGGCATCTGCGTCCTCACTTTATCTTTATAATAATTAAGTATTGGTTTAGTTTTATAATTGTTGGTCAAGCCCTTTTCAATTTTGAGAAGGGCTTTTCTCTTTAAATGAAAATGTAAACTAATTTTTAACTTAGGGGAATGAACCTTTCCCTGTATAAGTGTTTTCGGCTTTGCATAAACTTCGCCATTGTTTTTGCGGAAATACAATTTTTAATGGGACAAAATCTGGTTAAAAACCCAAGCTTTGAGCATTACAAGAATTGTCCGAAGCAACTAGGGAATTTAAAACACGACTTAATCGATTGGGATACGCCCACCTTGGGTTCTACCGATTACTTCCATGGATGCAGCCAAGCGATGGGAACGCCTAAGAATTTCAACGGGGAACAACCAGCGGATTTTGGTGAGGGTTATGTGGGTTTGTATTTGTACGCTCCGGACGATTATAGGGAATACCTCCAAGCTCACTTGACCGAAACTTTAAGAGAGGGTGACAAGTATGTATTGTCATTTTATGTGAGCTTGGCAGAACGGTCGGATTTTGCAATAAAGGAATTTGGTGTCTGTTTTTCTGAAAATCCGATAGAGGTAGAAACAAGAAAAGTACTTTCTAGAAGGTATTTGTCCAAGGTTTCTGGAGATGTTTCTAATTATTTCGAAATTAAATACTCAGAATATTATTCAGACAATGAGACTTGGGTAAAGGTAGAAAAGGAATTCGTAGCCAATGGGAAAGAAAATTTCCTCATCATTGGGAACTTTAAGGACAATAAAAAAACCCAGAATTTCAAGACGAAGCGAAAGGCTAAGCAGGGTTCCTATTATTATTTGGATATGGTTAGTGTAATTCCCTTGAAAAATCATGAGGGCCAACCAAACCCCAATGATAAAGTGCTAGATGAGAATTATACATTGAATGAGACCATAACCTTTAAAAGTGTGTTGTTCAATTTTGATGAGTTCACACTATCCACCCAATCTATCCAAGAATTGGATGAGATGGTAATCTATCTTACATCCAGGCCAGAGCTAATAATTTCAATATCCGGACATACGGACAACATCGGCAATAAAACCTATAACTTGGACCTCTCGAGAAAAAGGGCCAAAGCCGTAGCCGTCTATTTAATGCAGCGCGGTATTGACAAGAAAAGAATATCCTACCAGGGATTTGGTAGTTCCAAACCTTTGGAGGCGAATAACACCATAGCGGGCCGCAATAAAAATAGACGGGTGGAATTTACACTCACAAAAAAATTCTAGTAATCTGAATACTCCGTGGGATAAAGAAGCCAAATATCAGCTTTGCTCACATTGTTCTTATATCGTTCATCGTTCACGAGCTCCTGCCATTTTTCAGAACCGAAAAAGGTCTTCCATACGGCGTCCCTTTTCTCCATATTTTCATAGGTGGTCATATACATTAAATTGGGCATGCGATCGCCGGAAATAACCTCGGCATAGAAAACCGCATTGGCTCCCACACTGTCGAATAGTTCAACTTCACCACCTTCATTGAACATGGCCACCTTGTTTATATACCGTGCTTCCGTAGCAGATTCGTAACTTCTCAATTCATATACGCGATCCGTCCTGGGAGAGGAAACACTGCTTGGCTCCATTTTTGGCATTTCGGAAAAGGCCCGCATCAAGGTGGAGCTTATTCTTTGATACGGAGGATTGTCATGCTTGGCCATAATATAATCGCTACCTGCCGACAAATGTGATTTGTCCACCGCCAAGGAAGCTTCCATTTTTTCAAACTGGTCCAAGGAATTAAAAGGAATCAGTACAAAGATTTTATCGGCCATCACAAATTTACCTGGGCGAATTTTAAAAACACCAATGTTCTCGATACCCATTCTTTTAAGTGCCGGCAAATAGGCATTTTCTAAATAGGCATCAACGGCTTTTTCTTGCGCTTCGTTCTTAATGGTGTAGGTTTTAAGCTCGTAAAATTCTCTTTTTACTTCTTGGGCCAAGCTTATGCCTGAAAAAAGGATAACAAATAAAAAGGCGAATACGGGGGTAAATTTTTTAGTTTTCATACTAGTAAAATGGTTAATTAAAAATACTTGGTAAGGTACTAATTTTATAATTCTATCATCTTAATAAATTAGTTGTTCATTTATTTTATTAATTTGAGCAAAGCCATAGTAGGTCCAAGTCCAGGAATTTTCAAATATGCGGGAAGCCATTGTTTTTTGTTTTTTTCTATTCTTTTTCGGCAATGGTTTTGCCCAATTGGAGGTGAACATTCTGGATGATAGAGCACTATTTATGGAGGGTCGGGATAGTGTATTGGTTTTTCAAACAGAACCAAAGTCCTTAAACGGTTCATATAAACGTGCAAACTATATTCACCC
>JAUIGC010000020.1 GCA_030429835.1 Bacteroidia bacterium | reverse complement strand
ATTTATTGAGAATGAAGGTGCTGCCTGGGGTGCTAAACTTAGCGATGTACTGCCCATTTCAGATGCAACAGGTAAACTGATTTTGACCATTTTCAGGTTGTTCGCCATTTTTGGAATTGGATATTGGCTATATGATGTTGTTAGGAAAAAATCCTCAAAAACATTGATTGTTGCCGTTTCCTTGATATTCGCAGGAGCTTTGGGCAATATTTTGGATTCTGTTTTTTATGGATTGCTATTTGATGATAGCTATAATCATGTGGCCACATTGTTTTCGGATGAACCTTATGGAAAGCTTTTTCATGGCAAGGTTGTAGATATGTTATACTTTCCGCTAGTGGACACTACTTGGCCGGAATGGGTGCCCAAGGTGGGAGGTAAGAATTTTAGGTTTTTTGAGCCGGTCTTTAATATTGCGGATACGGCTATAAGTACAGGTGTAGGAATTTTGCTGGTTTTTAATAAGCGGGCATTTGGCCATAGCAATGAAGAGAAAATGACTGTAGATTCTTCAGAAGACAAGGAAGATTATCGGGAAGTTTTGAATGAATAATTTTTTTCTGGGGTAACGCAGTAATCCAAAGGTACATCCGTGGGCAATATATCAGAAATCCTTTCTTCCGCTTCAAAAAAGCTAAGCCCAACTTTAAGTACTTCCGGTTTACAGCTGGTAATGAATTTGTCATAAAATCCTTTTCCATAACCGACCCTGTTACCGTTTTCATCGAAGGCCAACAAAGGAATAAAGATTACATCGATATTGTTGGGTTCTATTTGAATGCCGTTCACTGGTTCTGGAACACCCCATGTACTATTTTTAAATTTAGTGTTGTCTGTGAGTAAATAATGTTCCAAGGAATCATTTTTTACTTTTGGAACAATTACATTTTTATCCTTTCCCTGTAGAATGGAAAGAAGGTTTATAGTATCTATTTCCTGTTTTGAAAGTATGGGCAAAAAAATGTGATAATAGTCTTTGGACCAAATGGGAAGCTCGAGGGTTTTGTTTGAAATGGCAAGGCTTTTGTCAGCCATTTGACTTGGGGAAAGCTTTTTTCTTAAAGCAAGGTATTTTAGGCGCAAATCTTTCTTCAACATCATTGAAAAAATGATTTGTGTGTCATTTAATTCTTGTTAGTCCTTACCAGCAACAGCAAAGAAAACTTTAAAAAATAACATTAAAATTAGATAAGTTCCCAGTGTTATTATATAGTTTTCCATTATTAAATTCTAAGATTTCGAGGTTTGCTTCGAGTTAAATGTAAGTAAAAAAAATATTAAATCTCCTTGAAAGGCACATTTTTATCGTTAAAAAGCACGTTTTTATATAAAAATTAACAGTAAAGGGAATAAGCAAAAAGCTAAAACATATGTAACTTATTGTTTTTAAGGTGGTTACGTGTATTTTTGAAAAGCAAGCGAATTAACACTGAAGTTGAGTGTTGATGGGTTCATATTTTGGGACAACTTCCTGAAATTACTTCTCTCCAAATAAAATATGTATCAGTATATATTTTTGAGTTAAAATGCTTGGAAAACTTTAGTTGTTTCGAGAAAAGCATGTAATTTCAAAACCACCGACTGAAGTATTATTATTTTAAATTTTATGTCCCAAATACCAATAGACGTTCAATTAAGTGCACTGCCTAACGGACCTGGTGTTTACCAGTTTTACGACAAGGATGATAAAATTTTGTATGTGGGAAAGGCAAAGAACCTTAAAAAAAGGGTGTCATCCTACTTTAATAAAAATCATGAATATGGTAAAACAAGGGTCCTTGTAAAAAAAATAAAGAGGATTAAACACATTGTGGTACCCACGGAATCCGATGCTCTTTTGCTTGAGAACAATCTGATCAAGGAATATAAGCCACGTTATAATGTCATGCTCAAAGATGACAAGTCCTATCCATGGCTATGTTTAAAGAATGAGCGTTTCCCAAGATTATTTCCAACCAGAAGGGTTATAAAGGACGGTTCAGAATATTACGGTCCCTATACCAGTATGAAGACCGTAAGGACGCTTTTGGATTTAATCAAAAGTGTTTACCCGCTAAGGACCTGCAACTACGATTTGTCCGAAGAAAAAATAAAGGGTGGAAAATATAAGGTTTGCCTAGAATATCATTTGGGTAACTGTAAGGGACCCTGCGAGGGCCTTCAGTCCTCAGAAGAGTATGACCGGCAGATAGAGGACATAAAGGAAATTATCAAGGGAAATTTTAAATCCTCCCTCCATTATTTCAAAGGTCAAATGAAATTCCTTGCTGATCACATGAGGTTCGAGGAGGCTCAGCGTATAAAGGATAAGATTGAGGTTCTGGAAAATTACCAGGTCAAATCCACCATCGTAAATCCAAAGATTAGCAATGTAGATGTATTTACGATTGTTTCTGATAGCGCCATGGCCTACGTTAATTTTCTTCAACTATCACACGGTTCCATTATACGATCACATACCATGGAAATCAAAAAGAAATTGGACGAATCCGATGAAGAACTTCTCCAATTGGCCATAGTGGAAATACGGCAACGTTTTAATTCGCAATCCCAAGAACTTTATCTTCCTTTTGAAGTGGAATTGGAGGCTTCTTTAAAGGTAACGGTGCCAAAACTTGGAGACAAAAAAAGGTTGATGGAACTGTCTGAGCGAAATGCCAAGTTCTATAGACAGGAACGTTTTAACCAAATCAAGATTATAGACCCTGATCGTCATACCAATAGAATCATGGCCCAAATGAAGAAAGACTTGCGATTGTCAGAAGAGCCAAGGCATATCGAGTGTTTCGATAACAGTAACATTCAAGGGACTAACCCCGTTGCGGCCTGTGTTGTCTTTAGGGACGGGAAACCAAGTAAAAAGGAGTACAGACATTTTAATATCAAGACCGTAATGGGACCTGACGACTTTGCTTCTATGGAGGAAGTCGTATTTAGAAGGTATAAAAGACTTTTGGAGGAAGATGAATCCCTGCCACAGTTAATTATCATTGATGGAGGTAAAGGACAGCTATCATCAGCTTTAAAAAGTCTGGAGGCTTTGGGACTACGGGGTAAAATCGCCATAGTGGGTATTGCAAAAAGGCTGGAGGAAATATATTTTCCGGGTGATTCTATACCACTTTATTTGGACAAGAAATCTGAAAGTTTAAAGATAATTCAACATTTGAGAAACGAAGCTCATAGATTTGGTATAACTTTTCACAGAAATAAAAGGAGTAAAAGCGCAATAAATTCGGAATTGGAGACTATTGAAGGTGTGGGAGAAAAAACTGCACGTGATTTATTGAAGAAATTCAAATCCGTTAAACGTATAAAGGAAGCTTCATTGGAGCATTTGACCGAAATTGTGGGGCCTTCCAAAGCAAAGAAAATATATGGTTCGTTTCATTGAATGGAAAATAGCAAGGAAACTTACGGGCAAAGGTATTCTTTTGTCCTTGGTGTTTTTTGTATCGATGCAAAGCTTGGCCCAAACAGACGGACCTAAAAGGCCAAAGGTTGGACTCGTTCTAAGTGGAGGCGGTGCCAAAGGGCTGGCGCATATTGGTGCCCTGAAGGTAATTGAGGAAGCGGGCGTGCAAATTGATTATATAGGCGGAACTAGCATGGGTGCCATCATAGGAGCCTTATATGCGGCGGGATATTCTGCATCGGAACTGGACTCTATTTTTAGGGCGACCGATTTTATTAATCTTATACAGGATAATCTTCCAAGGGACGCAAAAACGTTTCATGAAAAGGAGGATTCCGAGCGCTATGCCCTAACCCTACCGTTTGAAAATTTTAAGGTAAGTGTTCCTACCGCATTTTCTGGAGGACAAAATATTTACAATGAGCTAGTTAGGTTGCTATATCCCGTAAAGGACGTGAACGATTTCTCAAAGCTTCCCATTCCTTTCGTTTGTATTGCCACTAATATTGAAACAGGGCAAGAAGTTGTTTTAAACTCTGGATATCTTCCGCAAGCCATTATGGCCAGTGGAACTTTGCCCTCTCTTTTTGAACCATCAAGTATAGATGGAAAAGTACTTATTGATGGAGGAGTAGTAAATAACTACCCCATAGACAAAGTTAGAGATATGGGTGCCGATATCGTAATAGGGGTAGATGTACAGCACGATCTTTCAAGTAGGGACGCCCTATTGTCCGCAACGGAAATTCTTTTACAGATAAACAATTACAGAACGGTAAGGGATATGGTTGAAAAGGCCCGTAAAACGGATATCTATATTAAACCGGATATTGAAGGATTTACAGTAATTGAGTTTGACAAGACAGGTGAAATTATTGAAAGCGGGGAAAAGGCGGCCAAAGAAAAATTTGAGGATCTAAAAAAAATCGCAAGAAAGCCATTTCGTGAAAAGAAAGGAATACATATCACGAGTCTAAAGGACACGCTTACCATAAACCGACTAATAATCAATGGTAGCAACCAACATACCAGAGGTTATGTAAAAGGAAAGCTAAGGTTTAATCTAGCCCAACCCATTACTTTTGAAAAGCTACAACAGGGGATAAGTAATCTAACGGCAACAGGAAATTTTGCAACGAACAGATATAAGTTAGTCTCCAATGGAATTGGTGAGGATTTAATACTGCGTTTGGACGAAACCCAAAACACTTCGTTTATAAGATTGGGAGCGCACTATGATGACCTGTATAAAAGCGCGGCAATTCTAAACTTCACAAAAAGAAAACTTTTATTTAGGGATGATGAAGCTTCTTTCGATCTTGTTTTGGGGGATAATGTAAGATATGACTTTCAATATTATTTGGACAAAGGAACCTATTGGAGCTTTGGTTTAAACTCACGGTTCAATGCCTTTAGTCAGGATATTAGTTTTGATTTAATACGGCAGAATTTTGAAGTGCCCACGGGAACAAATCTTAATACTTTAAATATTGATGTGTCCGATTTCACGAATCAACTATACGTACAGACGGTTTTGCGAGAAGAATTTGCCTTTACCCTTGGCGGGGAATACCAGTTTCTTAAGTATAGTACAAGGACTATAGAGCCATTCAATGCTGAAACACCATCGGAGGTAGCAGAACCCTCCAACGAAAGGACTTTCTTTGAAAAAGGAAGTTACTTTAGCGTCTATGGTAATTTAAAGCTGGATACCTATGATGACAGGTACTTTCCTACTAGAGGCTTGTTTTTTGAGGGAGACATGCATTACTATTTGTTTTCTTCGGATTATAATCAAAACTTCAAGGATTTTTCGGTTTCAAAAGCAAGGATGGGAACTGCTTTCCCTATTTTTAAAAATCTATCCATGAATATAGAAACCGAGGGAGGTTTCAAATTGGGTACATCTGGTGTAACCACTTTTGATTTTGTTCTTGGAGGTTATGGTACGGATATGATAAATAATTTCACTCCGTTTTTAGGATATGATTTTTTGAGCCTGCCAGGGAATAGTTTTGTAAAGGCGTATGCAAGATTGGATTATGAGTTTATTGGAAAGAACCACCTTTTGTTTGCAACTAATTTTGCCAATGTTGAAGACGATTTGTTTAGAACGGGAGAATGGTTTACTGCGCCAGATTTCTCCGGGTATGGATTAGGGTATGGTTGGGAGTCCTTTATTGGACCGATACAGGTACTATATTCTTGGTCTCCAGAGCGGCAAAACTCCAATTTTTTCTTTAGTATAGGTTATTGGTTTTAACTACAACTTTTCTATTTGGAACCGTTTTTTTCTTAAGGAATTCACAATTGTAAGGCTTAAATGTGAATTACTGTTAAGTTGAAAGTTAAAGTAAGTTAAAACCTACTCCAGTAGAGGAACAAGTTTTAATTTTACCAACGTAAGGGGTGGTTCCCTTACAACTTTAAGTATTGGTTTTTCATAATTTAAAGTTTGGTTGGTTATTTAGGAAAAGCCCAGTTTTATGACTGGGCTTTTTTTATGCAATACTTTGGAATAAATTTTGTTTAAGTAATTGTAAGGTCGTTTATTATGAAAAATCATGTAGTATTTTTATAAAAAAAATGTGCTTATGAGAAAGGTTTTGGTTTTACTGCTTTTGATGGGATATAATAATCTATTTTCCCAAGAACAGCAATCTGCCTTTAAATCTGGGGAATGGCTAAAGTTTAGGATGCACTACGGTATCCTTAATGCCAGCTATGCCACCTTGCACGTAAAGAATGCTACAATAGATTCCATACCTGTTTATCACGTCGTAGGCCATGGAGAGACAACAGGGTTCGCAAGTATCTTTTTTAAAGTGGATGACACCTACGAAAGTTATTTTGACAAGAGGGATGGAAAACCTTATAAGTTTATCCGGAAAATAAATGAAGGAGGTTATACCAAAGACGTAGAAATCAATTTTGACCATGAAAAGGACAAAGCGGTTCTCAATGATAAAAAAAACAATAAAAAGTTTAATTTTGACCTTCAAGACAGTATACAGGATTTAATTTCCGCGTTCTACTTTCTAAGAAACAATTATGAGCCTAAAGATTTAGTTGTCGGTGAAGCCATAGACTTGAAAATGCTATATGACGATGATGGTATTTTCAACTTTAAATTGAAATATCTTGGGAAGGAAATCGTGAATACTAAATACGGTAAAGTAGAATGTCTTAAGTTTAGGCCCTTGGTTCAATCAGGAAGGGTATTTAAAGAAAAGGAAAGTTTATCCCTTTGGGTTTCCAATGATGACAATAGGATTCCAATAAGGATTAAAGCGGATTTAGCAGTTGGTGCTATTAAGGCAGATTTGGATGGCTATAATGGTCTTAAGCATCAATTCAAGATATTAATGGATTAATTTAGAATGGACGATAAAGAGCGGGTCAAATCTCAAATTTTAAAACTTGAGGAAAAGTACAGGGATTCTGGCCAAGATTTAAGCTCTTATCTAGATGGGTTACTATACCAACGCTATCTTACCTACTGGGATTACATTCACTTGGATACCCTATTAAGTCTTCAGGTTCCCAGAACCCACTTCCCCGATGAGGAAATCTTCATCATGTACCATCAGATAACCGAATTGTATTTCAAGCTCATTTTGCACGAGCAAAAACAATTGGTGGACGATAAGTCTCAAAGCATTGATTTTTTTGTAGAAAAGCTAAGGAGAATTAACAGTTACTATACCGCCCTTATTTCATCCTTTAGCATAATGATCAAAGGAATGGAAAAGGAACAATTTCTTCAATATAGAATGGCTTTATTGCCAGCAAGCGGTTTTCAATCGGCTCAATTCAGGATGATAGAGATTTATTCCACACCCCTACAAAATCTGGTGCACGAGTCCCAAAGGAATGATTTTTCGGAAGCTAATAGTATTGAGGAGCTATACGAGAATATCTATTGGAAAAAGGGTGCTACGGATATTTCTACTGGTGAGAAAACCCTAACGCTTAAGCAGTTTGAGTACCGATATACGCCAAGGTTGGTGCGAACGGCCAAACAATTGTTAAACAACACAATTTATCATAAATACTTAGCTTTGCCACCGGAAGCCAAACAAAATAAAGAATTGGTTAAAGCGTTAAAGACGATGGATTTAAATGCCAATGTAAATTGGCCATTGATGCATATGGGTTCGGCCCATCGCTATTTAGGAAAGGATTCAGGAGATTTGGAAGCGACCGGAGGAACAAATTGGAAGGAATACCTTCCACCAAGTTTCCAAAAAGTGATATTCTTTCCAGAAATTTATACAAAGGAGGAATTAAATAACTGGGGTAAACAATGGGTAGACCATATTTATAACCCCAATAAAATTAATACATAGGTTAGATGCGAAAATATTGGGGCATAATATTTACGTTGTTTTTTTTAGGGGCATGTAAGGAGGAAAAAGTTACTGTAAAGCATGAAGAGCTAAAAATAAGCCCGGTGGAGGACCCCGTGGTCACCCGATTTGGGTTTAATTTTGACGAATTCAATGTTCATCTGGATACCATTAAGTATGGGGATAGTTTTGGGGAGTTGATGTTGAAGAATAAAGTTGAGTATCCTAAGATTGCAACCATATCAGAGAAATATAAGGATACTTTTGACGTTCGCAGGATTCGTGTTGGCAAACCTTATTTGATTTTAAAATCCAAAGATACTACGGAACAGGCCCAAGTTTTCATTTATGAAAATAATCCAATTGACTATACCGTGGTTGATCTTAGGGACAGTGTACAGGTTTACAAGGGTAAAAAGAAGGTAAAATATGTGGAAAGGGAGGTTTCTGGTATTATTGAAACCAATCTGTCCGAAGCCATCTTAGAACAAGGAATAGATTATAACGTTACGCACAACTTGGCTAATGTTTATGCTTGGACCATTGATTTTTCCATGTTACAAAAGAACGACAAGTTCAAGGTAATCTATAAGGAAAAGTATATCAACGATAGTATCTATGCAGGTGCAGAGCCCATAGAAGCTGCATATTTCGAGCATAATGGAAGACCTATCTATGCTTTTGCCTACGAAAATGATTCTTTAAAAAGGCTGGTAGATTATTTTGATGATGAGGCCAACAACTTACGAAGAACATTTCTACGAATGCCCGTGGAATTTGGAAGATTATCTTCGCGGTATAATTTAAAAAGAAGAATCCGGTACTACGGATACAAGGTTAGGCCTCACAAAGGAACCGATTATGCAGCCGCCATTGGAACTCCAATTTTAGCTACGGCCGATGGTACGGTTACCGAATCTACCCGAAGAGGAGGAAATGGGAAATATGTGAAAATCAGACATAACGAAACCTATTCTACACAATACCTTCACATGAAGAAGCAAAATGTCAAAAAGGGACAATTCGTTCGTCAAGGAGATGTTATTGGATGGGTAGGAATGACCGGAAATACGGGGGGACCACATGTATGCTATCGGTTTTGGAAAAATGGCAGACAGGTAGACCCATTAAGGGAAGAACTGCCATTGGCGGAACCTTTGGCGGAAGAACTTAGGCCGGATTATTATGCCTACATAAATCCAATAAAGGAACAATTGGATTGTATCGTGTACCCAGAAAGGATAGAAGAAGAGGATTTGTTAACACTTAATGAAATAGATGGCACTAAATAATATAGACCCAACCACGAGCAAAGCTTGGAAAAAACTGGAGCAACACTATAAGGACTCAAAAGAGATTCAAATAAAGGACTTATTCGCAAAGGATGGTAAAAGGGCGGAGAGCTTTAGTAGAAAATGGAACGATTTCCTTTTGGATTTTTCCAAAAACAGGATTACATCGGAAACGATGGAATTGTTGTTGGGACTAGCGGATGAATTGAAATTAAAGGATGCCATAAAAAAATACTTTCAGGGCGATGAAATAAACGAAACTGAGGGAAGGGCAGTTTTGCATACGGCTTTAAGGTGCAAAGAATCTGACAAAGTTTTTGTAGACGGTGAAAATGTTATTCCAGAGGTTTTTGAGGTTAGGAACCATATTAAAGAGTTTTCGGAATCTATAATTGGCGGAGAAAGTAAGGGATACACCGGAAAGAAATTTACGGATGTTGTCAATATAGGCATCGGAGGTTCCGATTTAGGCCCAGCGATGGTCACCGAGGCACTGAAATTTTATAAAAACCATTTGAACATCCATTTTGTAAGTAACGTGGATGGAGACCATGTGCATGAGGTTTTAAAGACCTTGAATCCTGAAACTACCTTGTTTGTGGTTGTATCCAAAACCTTTACTACACAAGAAACGTTGAGCAATGCTACGACCATTAAAAAGTGGTTTTTAAAGCATGCCTCCCAAGAGGATATTGCTAAACATTTTGCGGCAGTATCTACCAACACGGAGAAAATTGCCGAATTTGGAATTTCAGACAAAAATGTATTTCCCATGTGGGACTGGGTCGGGGGAAGATTTTCATTGTGGAGTGCGGTAGGCCTTTCCATAGCCTTGGCGGTAGGTTACGATAATTTCGATGCCATGCTACAAGGCGCCCATGAAATGGACGAACACTTTAAGGAAACCGATTTTCCAGAGAACCTTCCGGTAATCATGGCATTAATTGGAGTCTGGTATAACAATTTCTTTCATGCGGAAACGGAGGCCATCATACCCTATACGCAGTATCTGAGTAGATTTTCTGCCTATTTGCAACAGGGCATTATGGAAAGTAACGGTAAAGGTGTTGGTAGGAACGGAAAAAGGGTAGGTTATGAAACAGGAACCATTATATGGGGAGAACCTGGGACCAATTCCCAACATGCTTTTTTTCAATTAATACACCAAGGAACAAAACTAATTCCTACTGATTTCATTGGGTATAAGCATTCATTACATGGTGATACGGATCATCATGAAAAGCTAATGGCCAATTTTTTTGCGCAAACGGAGGCCTTGATGAATGGAAAGACAGTGGAGGAAGTCATCGCAGAATTAAAGGAAAAGAATCTGTCCAAGAAAGAGGTAGAACGTTTGGCGCCCTTCAAGGTCTTCGAAGGGAATAAACCCACCAATAGCATATTGATAGACAAACTAACCCCTAAAAGTTTAGGGTCTTTGATAGCACTTTACGAACATAAGATATTTGTTCAAGGTGTTATCTGGAATATTTTCAGCTTTGATCAATGGGGTGTGGAATTGGGAAAACAATTGGCCGGCACCATATTAAAGGATATTCAAGGATCAACAATATCTCAACATGACAGCTCAACTTTAAGACTTTTGCAATATTTTAAGAGTTGAGTTAGACGATTCCCATTTTTATAACAACACCTGTAACTTCTTCATATACAGTGGGTTTTTTAAGTTTTTTACTGTAAGTTTGAATTGGTGATTTAACGTTCCCTTAACGTTGGAAGTCGAAAAATAAAAGACTTTTGCACCAGTTAAAAAACTAACAAATACAAGAAAAAATGAAAAAAATCTACTTTGCAATTGCGGCCTTTTTGTTGACCGCAACTGTTTTTTCACAAACGACGATTACAGGTACTGTGGTAGATGGTGAAATGGGAGGTCCATTGCCAGGTGCTACAGTGGTTGTTAAAGGTACATCTAATGGTACCTCTACAGACTTTGATGGAAACTTTACTATTGAATCTGCGACATCATCTGGAACATTAAGAGTTTCCTATATTGGTTTTATGCCTCAAGAGGTATCCTTTACGGGAGGTAGTGTTGGTACAATATCTTTAATGCCAAACGCCGAAGAATTGGAAGGGGTTGTAGTAACTGGAGTACAGGATATTGCTAAGGATAGAAAGACTCCTGTCGCAGTTTCTACTATTAAGGCAGAGGAAATTCAATTAAAATTAGGATCTCAAGAATTCCCTGAGATATTGAATACAACTCCATCGATATATGCCACAAAAACAGGTGGAGGTTTTGGAGATGCTCGTGTAAATATTCGTGGATTTGACACGAACAATTCAGCCGTCATGATTAATGGTGTTCCTGTAAACGATATGGAGAATGGTCAAGTTTATTGGAGTAACTGGGCAGGACTTTCGGATGTGACCTCAGCGATACAGGTTCAAAGAGGTTTGGGTTCCTCAAAGTTGGCAGTATCTTCTGTTGGAGGTACGATCAATGTTATTACAAAAACATCCCTAAATGCGGAGGGTGGCGCAATAGGGGCTACGGTAGGTAACGATGGCTATGTAAAGACTTTGGCTTCTTATTCATCAGGACTTCTTGAAAATGGATTCTCAGCTTCCTTGTTGTTGAGTAGGACAGGTGGAAGTATGTATGCTGATGGTACTAAATTTGAAGGTTATAATTTCTTTTTAGGCCTTGGTTATACCAAAGGTGATCATAATTTAGAATTCATGGTAACTGGTGCACCTCAGTGGCACCATCAAAGAAGTTTTGCTCCTTCAATTGCTGATTACATAAGATATGGTGGAACTGCGGACAAACCAAATAGGAAATATAATAGCGACTGGGGATATCTTAATGGTGAGGAATACAACTTTAGACGTAACTTTTATCACAAGCCGGTTATTAGCTTAAACTGGAGTTGGGCTATATCGGACAAAACTACTTTGGAAACATCGGCTTATGCCTCCTTTGGTCGAGGTGGTGGTACAGGTGAAATTGGAGAAATCAATGGTACCAGACAATTTGCATTACCTAAATCGGCAGATGGTTTGGTAAGAGTAGATGATATTTTTGCTTATAACAGTGGACAATTGGTGCCAGATTTCAGTGATACCCCTAGAGAGCAGATCAACGGTCTATATTTAAATAATAGTGACCAAAATCCAAATGAGAACAACACTAATGGTATTACAAGAAGGGCTTCTGTAAACTCACATAACTGGTATGGTCTTTTGGCCAACTTCAACAATAGAATTTCAGAGGACTTGACCATTGATTTTGGTATTGATTTAAGAAAATATACGGGTTACCACTATAGAAGAGTAAATGACCTTTTAGGTGGCGATGCTTACCAAGAAACTGACAATAGGAATGATCCTAATCAAATCTTCAATGAAACCTATAAAGCCAATCAACCTTGGTGGGTATTCGGTAATATTGATGATGAGGAAAAAATTGATTACTACAATACAGGATTGGTTAATTGGTTAGGTGTTTTTGGACAGGTAGAGTATAACTTTACACCAGATGTAACAGCTTTTGTACAAGGAGCTTTGTCAAACCAAGGTTTTGCCAGGGAAGAATTCTTTAATGAGACTCCACCAGAAAAAACAGATTACGAAAATATTTTAGGTGGAAATGTAAAAGGTGGTGTAAACTGGAACATTGATGCACACAACAATATTTTTGCAAATGCAGGTTATTATTCAAAACAACCTTTGTTTGATGCAGTTTATATCAATTTTGGCAATAATCTAAACCCTAATCTTACAAATGAGAAAATTACAGGTTTTGAACTAGGATATGGGTATAGAAGCTCAAAATTTAGAGGTAATGTAAACCTATATTCAACTAGTTGGAAAGATAGATTTGCCAATGCCAGTGCCACTTTCAATGCTGGGCAACCAGATGAAATAAGAGGTACTGCTAATTTATTGGGAATAAAACAAGTTCATACCGGTATCGAGATGGATGGTAGGTTCCAGGCCAGCGATAACTTTGCCCTTACAGGTATGGTTTCCATTGGTAACTGGGAGTACAAGGGTGATGTTAACGCCACGTATTTCGACAATGATCAAAACCCAATCGTAATTGGGGGCGTTGAACAGCAGGAAACTTTGGAATTGGATGGAATTAAAGTTGGTGATGCAGCTCAGTTTACGGCTTTTATTGGAGCCAATTATAATATCATTGAAAATTTGAGTGTAGACCTTGGATATCGCTACGCAGATAATCTTTATGCTCAATTTGATGCTACAGATGTTGGTCCTGAAGGTTCTTTAAAACTTCCTTCCTTCGGATTGATGGATGCCGGTACAACTTTTAATATTCCTTTTGACGATAAAATGCTTAGCTTCAGACTAAACGTTAACAACGTATTCGATACCACATACATTGCGGAATCTGATACTAATATATTTGCTCAACCTGGTGACGAGACCTACGACGGTATCAATACTAGAAACAGGGTATTCTTCGGTTTCGGAACAACTTGGAACCTGAGCGCAAGATTCAATTTTTAAGAATTAATCTTAATTGTTAAGAACCCTGCCAATCGGCAGGGTTTTTTTATGCTTAAAATTCACTATTTTTAAAATTCATTAAAACCAATAACATGTACGAAACCATACAAATGCTACATTCCTATTTAGCCTATGTAGCATTGGCAATATTGATTATTGCCGTTATCAATGCCATTTCCGGTCTATTGAGCAAAAGAGTCTTCACCATGAACAAGGACCTGAGGTTAAGTCTTTTTGCCCTCATCCTGTGCCATATTCAATTATTGGTGGGGCTTATTCTCTATTTCATATCTCCTAGCGGATTCAGTGCGATACAGGAGTTTGGTATGGGTGGTCTAACTTCTGCTGCGAGATTACTGGCAGTAGAGCATCCATTTGTAAATATTTTAGCCATAGCATCGATAACCATAGGTTGGTCCAGACACAAGAAATTTGTAGAGGGTGATAAGAAATTTAAGAGTATTGCCATTTTTTATGGTATTGGTTTGATATTAATTTTAAGTAGAATTCCATGGAGTCAATGGTTCTAAATAGAATAATAATGAAGAAGATTTTTGGTATAGGATTGATTGTTTTTTTGTGTAATAACCTGATGGGCCAAACAGTTTCCCTTTTCAATGGTGAAAACTTGGATGGATGGGAAGTTTTTGGAACCGAAAAGTGGTACGTGGAAGATGGACTATTGATCTGTGAAAGTGGCCCTGATGCCGGTTATGGGTACTTGGGAACCGAAAAGGAGTATAAAAATTTTATACTTGATCTAGATTTTAAACAAGAGGCCGATGGCAACAGCGGTGTTTTTATAAGATCTAGTGTTGATGGAACTACGGTAAGTGGTTGGCAGGTTGAGGTAGCCCCACCCGGAAAATTTACGGGTGGTGTTTATGAATCTTACGGAAGGCAATGGCTAAAGAAACCAAAAGAGGAAAAGGATGGTGCCTTAAAATTTGGGGATTGGAACCATATGACCATTAAAGTGGATGGTAAACAAATAACCTCTTGGCTCAATGGTACGGAAATGGTTTCCTTTAAGGACAGGATAATTGGTAAAGGAGAAGGTTCCATTCTGCTTCAAATCCATGATGGTGGAGGTATCAAGGTAAAATGGAAAAACATTGAATTGACTCCGCTAGATTAAATCAGAAAATTTAGTTCGCTAATCTACCTCCCTGATCAAATGTATGTAGACGGGGAAATGGTCACTATAGCCCCCAATATAACTACCTCCGGCATACGTGCGTATGGGATATCCTTTGTATACCCCTTTTGGGTCTACAAGGTAGGATGGCTTGAAAACATCCGCCTTCCAAAACCGGTATCCTTCTGAGTTGTTGAGCAAGTTGGCGGTTAGATATATTTGGTCAAAAAGATTCCACTGGTCCCTATAGGCCAAAGAACCGATTCCTTTTTTGAACAGACTCTCCATGGGCCCAAAAAGGCTCATCGAGTCCAGTTGCTTCTCTTTTCCTTTTACCTTAAGAATTTTTTTAAAACTAGGACTTATGGGGTCATCGTTAAAATCACCCATTCCTATTATTTTGACGTTTTGGTCCAAATGTCTTAGGGAGTCGATTATTCTTTTGTTTAGTTCCGCTGCTTTTAGTCTGTAGGGTCTACTTCTAAGTTCCCCGCCGCTTCTGGATGGCCAATGGTTTACGATAAGATAAATTTTTTCATTGTCCAGCAATCCTTCTACGACCAATTGGTCACGTGTGTAATCACGAAAACCTTCCTCATCGGTCAAAAGCAATCTCCTACTTACAAAGGAAACTGGAATAAAGGAGAATTTTGAATAGATAAGCCCAACATCTATTCCCCTCTCATCGGGGGAATCAAAATGAATAATATCGTAGTTCTTTTTTTTGAGACTGGGATGGTTGATTAAATCCATGAGCACGTTCTTGTTTTCGGCCTCACAGATACCTAAGAGGTCAGGGGCAGAACGTGTATTTTCCAGGCCTATTTCAGAAATTACCTTTGACAGATTATCAATTTTCTTCCAATAGCGTTCTTCGGTCCAATTGTCTTTGCCATTGGGTGTCCTGTCGTCATCAAAAATTAGGCTATCATTTTTGGTGTCAAACAAATTTTCAAGATTGTAGAACGCGATGGTCCTTACTTTATACTCTTTTTTGGATTGCCCGAGGGCAACCCACACAAACAGAAGGGAAAAATAGATACTAAAATTTCTCATTTCGCCTGAAATATATGGTTTTTAGGTAGAAAATCTAGTTGAGTAATTGTTTTTAAATATATTACAATACCATTAGCATCTTGCACTAACCAAAGACCATGTATAAGGGAATATTCCTCATACTGACTATTTTCTTCTTTAGCTTTACCTATGGACAAACAAGCTATAGTTTATCGGGTACTGTTTTAAATGAAACCAACAATCAACCAATTCAGGGAGCAATTATAAGTATTGAAGGAGAGTTTTTGGAAGCAAGCACAGATTTAGAAGGAGTGTTTGATCTACCAACCAATCTGAATGGGGAATATATTCTAAGAGTAGCATTTCAGGATTATGAAACAAAAAGGATTCCCGTTCAGCTCGGCGGGAAAGCATTGAATCTTGGAAGAATATATTTAAAAAGGGATATTTCAATAGAGCAGCAGGACAACCTGATAACTCTTACCGATACAGAACTTCTGGATGATGAATCTACATCCAATTCCTTGGGACTGTTGCAGGCCACCAGGGACATTTTTTTAAGTCGGGCCGCATTTGATTTTGGGCAGGCTTTTTTTCGGGTTCGTGGATATGATTCCCAGCAGGGCGAAGTTCTATTGAACGGTATACCCATGAACAAAATATATGATGGTCGCCCACAATGGAATAATTGGGGAGGACTTAATGATATTACCAGGAACCAAGAATATACAAACGGAATAGAAGCTTCCGACTATACCTTCGGTGGGATATTGGGGAATACCAATATTGATTTAAGGCCTTCAGGTTTGAGACCGGGGAAACGAATTTCATCATCGGTTTCCAATAGGACCTATACTGGTAGGCTTATGGCAACGTATAATTCAGGAATGAACGCCAATGGATTGGCCTATATGCTATCCGGCTCAAGAAGATGGGCCAAGGAAGGTTATATAGATGGAACGTTATATGACGCATATTCATTAAGTGGTCAGTTGGAATATAAGATCAATGAAAGCAATACTGTCTTACTTTCTGGAATTTTGGCATCCAATAGAAGGGGTAGGTCATCTGCCATTACGGAGGAGGTTTTTGATTTAGTTGGAAAAAAATATAATCCATACTGGGGCGAGCAAGATGGTAAAATAAGGAACTCCCGGGAACGTAACATTTCGGAACCCATGATTATGTTGAATTATTTTCATGATTCTAAAAAAATGAATTTATCCCTTGGTATGGTATACCAAAAGGGAAGCCATGAAAGAAGTAGACTCGGCTATAAAGATGCTCCCAATCCAGACCCAACTTATTATAGATATATGCCCAGTTTCTATATCAATAGCCCCATTGGCGCAAATTTTGTTAGCGCCGAAATGGCCGAGAACAGTTTTGTTCAAACCCCGCAGTTAAAATGGCAAAACTTATATAACGCAAATTCCAATTCCTCTTTAGTTGGCGATGCCGCTTATCTGCTTTATAATGATGTGGTTTCAGATGAACAGTTTACGGCCAATCTTAACGTTAATTTCCAATGGACCGAACAGATAAAACTGGATCTGGGTATTATGAACAGATATTTAAAGTCCCATAATTTTGCTAAAGTAGATGATTTGCTGGGCGCAAATTTTTATACGGATATTGATCCCTTTTCCAACACAAGAAATGATATAAATACGGATTTGGAAAAAAGGGAAGGAGAAATCCTTGGCTATAATTATGATTTTAAAGCTTCAGAGCTTAGGGGTTATTCCCAATTATCTATAGATCTTAATAAATGGAAATTGTTCGTGGCCGGACAATTTAATCACCAAACATTCCAAAGAATAGGACATTTTCAAAACGAGAGGTTTCCGGAAAGCTCCTTAGGTCCTAGTGGCAATATACCGTTTTCAAACTTTGGGGTAAAGGGAGGTATAACCCATGCCATAACGGGAAGGCATTGGGTCACTTTGCAGGGAGCTTTGATTAATAAGGCACCCTTACTTCAAAACATTTTTGTAAATCCCAGAGAGTCTAACTCTATAGTGCCAAATCTCCAAACGGAAAGCATTTCAACCTTGGACGTGAACTATTTTTTGCGATTGCCCAACTTAACGGGTCGCCTTTCCGGCTATTATACAAGATTTCAAAATCTCACCGATGTAAACTTTTTCTTTGTGGATTCCGGGGTGGGTTCAGACTTTGTTCAGGAGGTTTTGACCAATTTGGATAAATTACATTTGGGAACTGAGTTGGGGCTTGAATACCAATTATCTTCTACAGTAAAGTTATCGTGGGTTTCCTCAATTGGCAAGTATATTTTTGCAAGTGATCCCTCCGTGACCATTAATTTTGATACGGCTTCGGCTGAGGAGGACTTAATAAACATTCAAGGTTCTCAAGATTTGGGGCCAGCAAGTATCAAAGGATATAAGTTGGCACAGGGACCTCAAAAGGCCTTTGCATTGGGTATGGAGTATAGAGACCCCAAGTATTGGTGGGTAGGTATGACGGCTAACTATCTTGCCAGTAACTATGCCAATATTTCTACGATTACAAGAACCAAAAGTTTTTATTTAGACCCGGAAACGGGACAAAATTTCCCTGATGCTACGGAAGAAAACGTAAATGCCCTTCTGGAACAAAAACCATTGGACAATTTTTATCTCTTGAACCTCGTGGGGGGAAAGTCTTGGTTGAAAAAGGGTAAATATGTAGGCATTTTTGCCAGCATCAACAACGTTTTTGACACCACGTTTAGAACTGGAGGTTATGAGCAAAGTAGAAACGGAAATTTTGGTCAGTTGAGAAAGGACAATCTCAGTGGTAGTCCCTCCTTTGCCCCAAAATATTGGTACGGGTATGGTAGGACTTATTTTTTAAACTTGGTCATAAGTTTTTGAGCATGAATGTTAGGATATATACATATTGCAAGTTTTCGTCAAAATTTAGGCTATTGCTCTTTGTATTAATATGTTTTGCCTGTGTTAGAAGTAATGATTTTGATAATTTAAAACCATCATGCGAATCCAATTTAGTCGCCAATATTAGTTATGGCGAACTAAGGGACTATTATCAAGGAGAAACTGTTCAGATACAGGAAGATTGGGTTATTGAGGGTTATATAAATTCTTCGGATAAGGAAAATAATTTTTTTAGTGTACTATATTTTCAAAATAGTCCTGATAATCCAACTGACGGGTTTCAATTGGAAATTGACATGAGGGATTCCCATCTTTTCTTTGAGGTTGGTAACAAGATTTTAATACGTTTGAAGGGGTTGTATTTAGGGTTCTCAAGAGGCCAATATAAACTAGGTGGGGTATTCAGTTCATTTGGGAATAATTCCGTGGGGAGATTACCGTACAATAGTATTTTTGAGCATGTCTTTGTTGCTTGTGAGTCATCCAGTGTTTTAGAACCTACGTTATCAACTATTCCTGATTTGGAGGATATTATGGTTGGTACCTTGGTCAGATTGGAAAATATAGAATTTTCATCGGAGGAGTTGAACAGGACCTTTGCTGAAAAAGAGGAGGAAACGGAGAGAATACTAGTGGATTGTGACGATAATGAGCTGTATATGCTGAATAGCGGGTACTCAAGTTTTCAGGCAAGTGTTGTCCCTGAAGGTAGTGGGAGTATTACCGGTGTGCTCACCAAGGATGGAACGGAATTCAAGTTGATTATCCGAAACTTGGAGGATGTAGAGTTCGATCAGGAAAGGTGTGCGGATATTGTGGATGAGTTTACGTCCAATAGTATCTTTTTTTCTGAACTGGCCGATCCAGATAATAATGCAGGGGCCAGGTTCGTAGAAATCTATAATGCGTCTCCAGAACCACTATCGCTAAAGGGATGGCAAGTCCTCAGGTATACGAATGAAAGTCAAAAGGTGAGTTCATCAACGGATTTGTCAGGTTATATCGTAAATGGCGAAAGTACATTTATTTTATCCCCTAATCCTGATGTTTTTGAACAGGTTTATGGTTTTTTACCCGATGTTGACGCTGGGACCAACTCACCTGCTGATTCCAATGGAGATGATAATTTGGTATTGGTAGACCCTTTTGGAAAAGTAATCGATATTTTTGGGGTAATTGGGGAAGACGGTTCTGGAACCGATCATGAGTTTGAGGATGGTCGTGCCCAACGAAGCCAGGATGTTACTGAGGGAAGTTCAGTGTATCAATTTTCCCAATGGGAAATATATAATGATACTGGAGAGGCAGGAACCTTAAATTTACCCCAAACCGCTCCAGATGATTTTACTCCGGGAATACGTTGATTATTTTACAATAAATTATCTAAGACCTCTTCGGTCAAAGGTTTGATCAGATAGGATTCTACCGACGTAAAGGATTTTGCCTTCTCCAAGTTTTCTGGGCTTACAAAGGAGCTTACAATATATATTTTGACATTTTTCCTTTGGTTTTCAGGAATGTTCTCGAATTCCCTCAAAAAGGCCCAACCGTCCTTATTTGGCATATTGAGGTCCAAAAGTATCACTTCGGGTAGCGGTATGTTTTCAATCAACAGCCCCACCAAATTATCAATGGCTTCTTGTCCATCTGCATACCATAGGACATTTTCGCAGAACTCGATTTCCTTCATTAGTTTCTTTGCGTTAAATGCAAAGAAATCATCATCGTCAATAATGCAACAGCTACCAATTTTACTCATGAAAGAAACTATAAATTCAAATATTTTACTTGAACTGGTAATTAAATAAAAACGTCCGATTGGTTATAGAAATGAATATAAGTTTTAAAACAAAAGGGAACTTATCGTGAAATCAATATACTATAAATGAGTCGGATGAATTAATTTATGACAGTAATTCTAGGCAAAATTAGCAAATCTTATTTAGAACAATACTGATAATAACAATGTTTAGTTTGTTAGGGAATTCAGGATATTTTCCAAGTCATTAGGAGTTATGGGTTTAAGAATGTAATTGCTGACCACCTTGTATTTTTTTACTTTTTCCAAATCTCTGGGATCTAATGATGAACTAGTGATGTATACTGAAGTATTTTCGAAAATATTTGAATGTAACTGCATAACTTCATCTAAAAATTCCCAACCATTCATTACTGGCATATTAAGATCTAAGAATATGATTTGGGGTGTTTTTTTACCAAGGTCTATAATTTTGGATAGCCCATCCAATGCATCTTGGCCATCATTAAAAATAATAAATTCGTCACAAAAATTTACCTCTTTCATAATTCGCTTGGTACCATAAATAAAAATAGGATCGTCATCAATTATACAACATGTCTTAATCTTATTCACGGCCATAGTCACTCACATTTTTTAAGGTTATCACAAAAGTAGTTTCTTTATTTAACCTAACTTGGTCTTTTCGCAATTAGAATTGATTTGTTTTATGAGAAAATATATGGTTTTCAATTTTATTTTAAGGGCTAAATATTATTTATAAAGGTCTTTTTAAAGCTTCCGCTTTGTTCATATCGCTAAGTTGAATGTTATTCAAAAATCTTATATTGGTTTATTGGCTCAATTCAATGAAGTTAGCGACTAAGTTTAGAGGTGTAAGAATAAGCTAATTAACAAAGATATTTTACAATCTAAAGGCAACAAAAAACATACCGGTTGGTTATTACTTAGAGTATTCTGTATATTTTCACAAAAAATGCAAGCCACAATTTACGATTATATAAGGAGCGGTAATTTGGAGGGAACACAAAAATCCATCATTAATAGGCCTGAACTTGTTAATGCTAAGGATCAAAGAGGTTCAACCCCTTTAATTTTGGCCACTTACTACAACCAATTGGAGATAACTAAATTTTTGCTTGATTCAGGGGCAGATATTAACGAAAAAGACGCTGCGGGCAATACCGCGCTTATGGGGGTCTGTTTTAAGGGCTTTTTGGATTTAGCCAAATTGCTACTTAATTATGGGGCAAAATTGAACGAACAAAATTCAATGGGTGCAACAGCACTTATCTATTCTGCAATGTTCAATAAATTGGAGATAGCCAAACTTTTAATAAGTAATGGTGCTGAACGGAACATTATGGACCAAAGAGGAAATACAGCTTTGAACCATGCATTGGAAAAGGGGAATCCAGAACTGATTAAATTATTGGAGAAATAGAGGTGTAGTTATGTAGTCATAACAGTGAAGAATTTAAAATGCCTATTTAAAAATGGAAAATAAACTTAATATCGCATTGGTGCAATCACCTATTATTTGGGAACGACCTACCATAAACAGGGAAAATTTTTCTTCTAAGATAGCCAATGTAAAAAGTGATGTTGATCTGGTAGTTTTACCAGAAATGTTTACCACTGGCTTTACCATGTCACCTGAGAATATAGATGCAAAAGAAGGTGATATTACCATAAAATGGATGCAAGATTGGGCAAAGAAAAAAAATGCGGCAATCGTTGGTAGTATTGTCTATTCTGAAAATGACCTACATTTTAACCGATTATTTTTTGTTATGCCCAATGGCGAAGTAAAGCAGTATGATAAAAGACATACCTTCACTTTGGCCGGGGAGCATGAAAAATACCAATCCGGCAGCAATCATTTGATTGTTGAATATAAGGGTTTTAAAATAAACCTTATGATTTGTTATGACCTGAGGTTTCCGGTTTGGAGCAGAAATACTGTCGATTATGATGTATTGGTGTATGTGGCAAATTGGCCAAAACCAAGAATTGAAGCATGGGATACGCTGTTAAAGGCAAGGGCTATTGAAAATATGAGTTATTGTATTGGTGTCAATAGAATTGGAAGGGATGAAAAAGGACTGGAATATGTTGGACATTCCGCCATTTATGATTCACTGGGCCAACAATTAATTTTTTCGGACAAAGAGGAAATTATGGAGATTACTATAGATAATGATAATCTTTTAGAAACACGAAAAAAATTAAAGTTCCTACAGGATAGAGACAAGTTTCAATTACTTGGAGTTGAGGATGGAAAATAATTGAATTAAATCCTCCTCTTTTTTAGGAGACAACTTTTTCTTTTTTAAGATTTCCAAATAATGGGAAGGTAATTCAGATTTCATAGACCTCTTGCTTTTGGGTAATTCTATGAACTGACTGCCATCTTTACATTGGCAATAATTGGAAGCTATCCCCTAACTTTGTCCCAGCTTTCCATCATTAATAAGTTAACACGCCAAGGAACTTTGTTGATTTATGATTTGATAAATCATTGATTGGCAGCTTGTTCCTATTGCTTATTTAGATGTTCCTTACTATTTAATTTCGGGGGTTTGGGAAACTCTTAAAAAGAGACATCAAGATTTCTTGTATGCAATATTTTACCTTCTTCATTCGCAAAATTGACCTGTGAAAGAACTTTAGTGACGCTTGATAATAAACATATAACTATTATAAATAATTTCACCAATACGGTTTTAATCAAGAATATTAAAGGTGATGTTTTCAATCCAGTTTGCTCGCATCTCAACTGCATTTGGGTAGTATGAAACTTTTTCGGGTTGGGTTCTTTTAAGGTAATTTCCCGTATCCCATTTGCCATTGTTATTTTTATCGAATATAGTGCGTATGAGATATTTTCCTGGGTTTATATTGTTGAATTCAAATATTCGGCTTTCCGAGGCGGTTTGTGTTCTCTGAACTACTCCTTTTTCATCGGTCAATTGAACTATGACCGGGTACTCAATGGAATTACCACTCAGAGAAACCGTCAAGTTTCCATAATCCGCAAAGCTTTTGGTGTTTAGGTTAACATTAATGGAATCGTTTGTAATACCAAAAAAATCAATTATCGCTCCTGGTAATAATTGTATTTTGTACCGTTCATTGGGCTTGGTTTCAAATTCAAAATCAATCTTGTTTTGTAGTGTATCCAAGGTGACCGAATAGGATACCGATAATGTATCTTGTTGGAATACACTAATTGCCGCACTATCAACGGAAGTCAATGGGGTATTTGCCAGCAATGAGAAGTTTTCGTTAAAGTCCAGTGTGCCATTTTGGCTAGGGGTAAGTCTAAGGGAATCGATGCCCACCTTCCTACTTTTCACTTTAAAAGTATCAATGAGTTTTAGGTTCTCGTTCGTAACAGTAAAAAGGATGGAATCCATTTCATAGGGTGTAAACCAAAAGTTTAATGTGTCCTTGTCCCTTTCTTTAAGGGTTTTTGTTTTTACGGTATCCGGGATGTTGGTAATGGGTTCAATTTTCAAGTCTTCACCATCACCATAATATCCAAAACTTATTTTGTTCTTTGCGGCAAAAGTAGGAACGGCTATACCGTAATCAGGCACTTCCTTGAAGAGGTTAAGCAGGTAAATAGAATCCGTTGGCAGAAATACAGTATCCTTTATAAAACCTATTTTATCTGTATTCTGATCAAAAACGTTGTTCTTGGCTTGATCCTTTATGGCAAAAAGTGCGTACGTACCTTCCTTTAGGTTTTTAAGGGTGAAGACTATACTGCTATCCAAGGTATTGGTAATATAATTTGGCGGTTTTTTATATATTGTGGAGTCTGTATAACTGGAATCTATATTATAAAGCATTACACTGATAAAATTATCAGCGTCCTTGTCAAAAGCATCCTTAACTACGCCCTTTAGTTCTAAAGAATCTATATAATCCCCAGTTGAGAAAACATAGGTTAAAAAGGGGTAGGGATTTCCTTCGTTGTTGTCCACTACACTTTGACCAAAATTTATGGTGTAGGTCGTATTTTCCAATAGGGTATCCTGTATGGTAATTTCTACGAACTTGTTGGCCCCTCCTTGGGGACTTAATAAAGGTTGATATTTTAAGGGAGGAGAAACAATCAATTGCTCCTGGACTTTTTCCAGTTTTACTAGCTCATCAAAATATAGACGTATTTTATTTCCTTTGAAATTGACACTCATGTTCTCAGGTTCTGCCCGTATTAGTACAGGTGGAGTAACATCTTTAGGGCCTCCTGTTGGCGTTCCCTTGCGCGCGCACTGATAAAACGCAGTAATTGAAAGTATAAGGAATATGTAGCCTAGAATTCTACGAAACATAGCAAAATATTATAACGCAAAGAAACGATATATTCCTTAGAATCTAATCTACGATAGCCATACTGGTTATAAAGAGAGTGGTACCTTTTATTTTTAACAGTGCTTCGGCACAAAGTTCCATGGTGGCTCCAGTAGTGATGACATCGTCGACTAATAAAAGAGTTTTGTTTTTCAACAACTCAGCATCAGTTATCTCGTAAAGCGATTTATTGTCGTACCATCTTGCCAATCTGTTCTTTTTTGTCTGGGTTCTTGTATTGGCCGTTTTGACCAATACGTTCTCCAGATATACGGAGGCTAGATGCGATGCCAACTGTTTTGCGAACAAGGCTGTTTGATTGTATCCTCTTTTCCTTAGCTTTTTCCTGTGAAGGGGTACGGGAATCACATAATCAATTTTGGGCAGGTAACCATTTTCCTTGATAATTTTTCCATACCAGTTTCCAAGAAATTCTCCAATATGCTCTTGATTCTTATATTTTAGGTTGTGAATTAGGTTCTTAACGATACCATAGTCCGTAAAATGAAGGAAAGAACTTGCTTTTTTAATGTTAATTCTTCCGTAAAAGATACGGTCTACAGGGTTTTCTTCGTTAAATGTATAATCGGTGAGTGGTAATTGGTGTCGACAAACAGTACACAAAAGCTTCTCTCCTCTAATTAATCGGTCATTACATCCAAAACATGCATGAGGGAATAGGAGGGTGTTTATATCATTTGCTATATTTGAAAGCTTGGTGAGAATCAATTCTTACTGTATTATTTAACCTACTAAACGCCCATTTATTGGATGGACAGTCAAGATACTAAATTCAATTATAAAATAATCCTTGCCGCTATGGCAGCCGTTATAATTGGTATCCTAATCGCCTTTTACTACAGCTATGCCCAATCCAAATCGGAAATAAGCTTTTTGGAACAGCAAAAGGATGTTTTGGTCAAGGACCTTACTCTTATGAAGGCAGACCTTGACAGGCTCTCCGCGTTGAACGAAATGAACGATATTGAATTGCAGGATGCCAAATACCAGGTACAGCAGTTGAAGGATTCCGTAGGAAGACTAAACTTTACGATTGATAGATTAAGGGAATTTAAAACCGAGTTGAGAAGATTGGAGGCTAAAAACGACAGTCTAAAACTTAAGAATAATTTTCTTCGATACAATAATTTATTGCTGACGGACAAGTATGACGATGCCAGAAAGCAGATAGAACTTTTGCAGGCCAATAGTAACAGTTTGGCTGAGGCCGAGGCTTTACAGCGTAGGAAAATCATGGAGCTTAACCAACAGTTAAAGGTTAAGAACTATTTAAAGATGGATTATTCCGAAGGTAGTGGTTTTAGATTAAGGGGATCCCGTCCCGTTGGAACCAACAAGGCATCGACCATTGAAAAATTAAGAGGGTGCGTAACGGTCCTTACAGATCCCAATGTTACCCAATCAGAAAAAGTAATTTATTTTCAGTTCTTAGATCCCAACAAACAAATTATAGAGGATAATGCAAACACCATAACCGTAAATGGGAATATTTACAGTAAAAGAGTGGAGTTTGAATATTTGGGAGTAGAGACCTCTATATGCGATTATGTAACCATTCCAGAGGGTTCACTTCAAGAAGGTACTTATACCTTAAACGTTTTTGAGGATGAGCGACTGATTACCTCCTCCCAATTTCAGTTAAAATAATTACACTTCTTTTTGGCTAAAATTCTATTTTTGCCGCATGGCAAATCAAGAAGATAATTTTAAAAAGGTAATTTCCCACGCAAAGGAATACGGATATGTATTCCAGTCCAGTGAAATTTATGATGGATTGAGCGCAGTTTATGACTATGGTCATAACGGTGCAGAACTTAAAAAAAATATTCGTGAATATTGGTGGACGGCCATGGTTCAATTGAATGAGAACATTGTTGGTATAGACGCGGCAATATTCATGCATCCAACCACATGGAAGGCTTCAGGACATGTGGATGCTTTTAACGACCCTTTAATAGATAATAAGGATTCCAAAAAAAGATACCGGGCGGATGTGCTTATTGAGGACTATGTGGGTAAAATCGATGCAAAGATAGAGAAGGAAGTCAAAAAGGCCGAAAAACGTTTTGGGGACAACTTCAACAAGCAAAAGTTCATAGAAACCAATCCCAGGGTAGTTGAGTATGTTGAACAAGGGAAAAGCATATTGAGCCGAATGGCAAAATCTTTGGAGAAAGAGGATTTAGCCGATGTAAAGGCTTTGATTGAGGAATTGGATATTGCCTGCCCTATGTCAGGCTCCAAAAACTGGACCGATGTAAAACAGTTCAACTTAATGTTCGGCACTAAATTAGGCGCAAGTGCAGAAAATGCTATGGATCTCTATTTACGTCCTGAGACCGCCCAAGGTATTTTTGTAAATTTTTTGAACGTACAAAAGGCAGGGAGGATGAAGATTCCCTTCGGCATTGCCCAAACGGGAAAGGCCTTTAGGAATGAAATCGTTGCGAGACAGTTTATTTTCAGAATGCGCGAGTTTGAGCAAATGGAGATGCAGTTCTTTATTCAACCTGGAACCCAACAAGAATGGTATGAGCATTGGAAGGAAAACAGGATGAAGTGGCACCTTTCCCTTGGTATGGGCGAAGATAACTATAGGTTCCATGACCATGAGAAATTGGCTCATTATGCTGATGCCGCAGCGGATATCGAATTCCGTTTTCCGTTTGGTTTCAAGGAACTGGAAGGAATACATTCCAGAACAGATTTCGATTTGGGCAGTCATGAAAAATACTCCGGTAAAAAGCTACAATATTTTGACCACGAGACAAACAGGAACTACGTTCCCTATGTACTTGAGACCTCCATAGGCCTTGATCGTATGTTCTTGGCCGTTTTCTCCAATTCATTACAGGAGGAGGAACTGGAAAATGGTACTTCAAGAACCGTTTTAAAACTTCCGGCCGTTTTGGCACCTACCAAAGCTGCTATTTTACCATTGGTCAAGAAGGATGGATTGCCAGAGGTAGCCCATGAAATCCTTGAGGAACTTAAATGGGACTTTAATGTAACTTATGATGAAAAGGATGCCGTAGGCCGAAGATATAGAAGACAGGATGCCAATGGAACTCCATTTTGTATTACGGTGGACCACCAGACTTTGGAGGACCAAACGGTCACCATTCGTCATAGGGATTCCATGGAGCAGGAACGGGTCGCTATTGCCGATTTAAAAAGTATCATCCACAAAGCCGTGGATATGCGCTATTGGTTAATGAAAATGGAGGACTAAAGGGCATATGCCAAATTAAGGCCTCCGTAAAAATTTCGTCCATCTCCCGGATAATAATACCGGGGTTCCGCTCCTCCAAAGCCTTGGGTATTTATAAGAACGGAACGGGCATAAAGCACATCAAATACATTATTGACGCCAAAATCAACTCCCAAAGTGAATTTTGGCGTTAGTTTTTTTCGGTATCCCGTTCTTAAATTGACCAAATTGAAGGCATCGCTATACCTATCATTGGCATCCGTCAGGGGAATACTTCCCACATGTTGGTAGATAAGATTGAGATAATAATGGGTAAAGAAACGATTTTGTAAACCTAGGGTTAACCGATGTTTTGGCACCCCTGTTAAAGCGTTACCTGAATAGTCGATACCGTTGTCCACAAAATCAGTGAATTTATGATGGTTGAGGTTGTAATTGACAAAAGGGTTCACTTGAATTTTTGAATTAGGTGAAGAAAGGGTATAGTCCATTCCAAGTTCCAGACCTTGATGCTTGGAGGCCCCGGCATTTTTTTCAATAAATTGGTCATCCCCCACTTGTTCCCTAATCAATAGGTTCCTTATATCCATTTGATAGAGCGTCAAATTGATTCTTAATCTGTTTTCGGCCAATGAAAGGTTCGTTCCAATTTCGTAATTGGTACCGGTCTCTTGTTTGATATCCGGATTGATGATGCCCTCTGGGGTCAAGGTCCTTTCCAAGCTGGGGTTGGTAAACCCTCTGCTGATGTTGCCATAAAGATTGTGATACTCGGAAAGTTTGTAATTAAGGGTCAGACTTAGTAGAAGGATGGCATCAAAATCCCTGCTACCACTATTATTGGCATTTAAGGAATTGAATCGGTCCTGTAGATCAAAACTTGTCTTATTAAGGTTGAGACCCAATTGAGCCGAGAATGAATCGGTGAATGGGTATTGCAATGAAGTAAAAGCGTTCCATTGACTTCTAAATTCCTTGTTACGGGCAAACTGTGCCCCTTTTAAACTTCCGTTTCCGTCGTTTTCCTGATATAGGTTTTCAAATTCGTCCCAATCGTACTCATCTTTGTAAAGTTCCGCGCCAAAGACAAAATCCGTTGTTTTACTGAACAATATAAAATCCCCTGAAAACAAGGTCCTAAAACCAAATCCGTTGGTGATTTCCTCCAAAATGCCAAAGGGCCTGGCTTCGGTTTTGTCCAAATAATTATAAAATACACTGGTCGTGTTTTTAAATCGGGAAGAAAATTGATGGGACAGAGAAAGCCCCACTAGAGTCTGATTATTTGTTTCATAGCCTTGAGAGGCCCTCCATGTAAACGTAGCTTGCGTAGGGTCTTCATTAAAGGCGGTGAACCCGAGTGAGCTTGGTATTTGAGCCGTATAGTCTATATGGTTTACTAACAGGGAGAGCTTATTATTGGAATTTAATTGATACGAAGTATTAAGCAAAAATCCGTCCCTTTCAAAGTTGTTGTTCTCGCGGTATCCATCTGTTTCCAAATGACCGTATTGTAAGTTCAACCGTAATTTTCCATCGTAATGATTAAAAGCCAAGTTGTTTTTTATCAAATTATAGGAGCCCATGGTGAAATTATTGCTGAAGTTGGTGGACCTTCCCAAGGCTTCCTTTGGGGTTAGAAGTATGGCACCACCAAGGTTGGCCCCAAACTCCGTTCCTTTTGGTCCTTTGACCACTTCAATTTGTCCAAGGTTTTCCAAGTCATAGGCCTCGATGGTAGAAGATCCCGTCCCGTTCGTCACCGGGATTTCATTGTAATAAAGGCGTAGCTTATCAGTTCCAAAAAGTGTTCTTGCCCCGATTCCCCGTATGGTGATTCTATTCGTGTTCAGGGCTCCAGACAACACATAAACCCCTGGAATTTGATTCATGGAGGATACGATATCCACCGGACTGTAATTTTGAAAGGTCTTGGCGGAGATAACATCTGAAGGGGTAATACCAATGACTTTTTTTGTTTTTAGCGCATCGATCAGTATGACTTCTTCCAGTTGGGTAACACTATCTTTAACTATTGGGTCTTGTGCATGTCCAAAAAGGACGGCAAAAAATAATAAGAGGGGTAGGTATTTCATTAAAATGCATATGAAATACGAATTTATGATTTAAAATCTAAAACCAATGGAGAGTCCGCCGCGAAACATAAACGCATTTTGAAAATCTGCCGGATTTATATTTCTGCCAATTCCCCCATGAATTTCCAAGGTAAATCGGTCACTTCGGGTAACCCACTTGTTTCCAATTCCCAAACCTAGGGCGGTTGTGCCATAGTCAATGTTTCTGGCTCCCAAGGTAGTACTATTGTTCTCCTCTCTTCCCGTGTAATAAAGTCCAAAAGCTTCTGCGAAGAATCCGCTTCTGGGTATATAGCCAAAATAGGCACGTAGATTAGGCCCAATTCCAAAGTTGCCGTTGTAGTCCGTGGCATCACCATCGGCATAGATGGTTCCTCCAATACTGGTGTCCTCCGTGAAAAAATACTCATAGGAACCTTCGACGGTTGAAGTGGCCAAAAATTGACCGATATTGAATTTTATCTCGTGATTGTTTTCAAATCTGGGATAAGCTTGTCCCATTAAGGAGAGGGTGAAACCTAGACTAATAATCAGGAATAAAAAATATCTCATGACGTATGTTTTCTAAATCTTAAAGTAGTAATCAAAGGTTGTTCCAAAGTGTGCAAAGTTAGGATTTAGGTAGCCATACTTGGGAGTATTTGGGCAGGCTTTTCTATTTTTGATTCAAAAGGCACTTGGAATGAAGATAGTTTCCTACAATGTAAATGGTATTAGAGCCGCGTTGCGAAAAGATTTTTTGCAATGGTTGAACGCTGTGGACCCGGATGTGGTCTGTCTACAGGAAATTAAGGCCAACGAGGAACAGTTGGACCTATCCCTTTTTGAAGCGGCAGGTTATCCCTATCATTATTGGTTCAGTGCCCAAAAAAAAGGGTATAGCGGCGTGGCCATATTATCCAAACAAAAACCCGATGAGGTGTTGTTTGGCACCGGTATCGATTATATGGATTTTGAAGGCCGAAATATTACCGCACATTTTAATGATGTTTCGGTGATGAGTATGTACCTGCCCTCCGGCACCAACCTGGCTCGGTTGGAACACAAACTGACCTATATGGACGATTTTCAGAAATATGCCGATGAATTCAGGAAAAAACATCCCAACCTAATTGTCTTGGGCGACTATAACATTTGCCATCAGGCTATCGATATCCATAATCCAGTGGGTCTCCAAAACGTTTCCGGGTTTTTGCCCGTGGAACGGGAATGGATAGGTAATTTCATCAAGAGCGGTTTTATAGACAGTTTTAGGCATTTCAATAAGGAACCTGAAAATTATACCTGGTGGAGCTACAGGGCGAACGCCAGAAATAACAATAAGGGATGGCGTTTGGACTATGGAATGGTCGCTGAACCCTTAAAGGATAAACTAAAACGTTCCGTTATTTTGTCCGAGGCCCGGCACAGTGATCATTGCCCAATTTTACTGGAACTTAATGATTGACTAAAAGGGGAACCGTTCATATTTTGTAATTTTAGCATTTTTAATCAATAACCTACCGAATCCAATATGAAATATACCCATCTTCCACACACCGATATCGAAGTAAGCAAAATCTGTCTGGGCACCATGACCTGGGGGAATCAGAATACCGAAGAAGAAGGTCATGAGCAAATGGATTATGCCCTTGACCAAGGAATCAATTTTTTTG
>JAUIGC010000195.1 GCA_030429835.1 Bacteroidia bacterium | reverse complement strand
CATAAAGAACACCAAATAGCATGGAATCCTTTTTGGCCACTATCTCCTTCACCAGATCCTCATCCGTAACGTCCTTGTAAGGGTCATTAGCATCCAATTTTGTTTTGAATTGGTTACTTATGATAATTAGACACAGTTTACGTAAAAAGGTCACCCTCTAAAAATTATTATGAATTTCAAAAATAGGTTAAAGTTTCTGTTATTGTTATCTTGAACTATAAATCATAATCGCAATGAAAAAAACCTTCGTTTTACAAATTTTCCTTTTGATTTTAATAAGTAGTTGCAAAAGCAATGAGAAAAAGGAGCAAGAACAAGAAATGGTTGAAAAAGAAAATACCATATTGGAAAAAATAGCCCAAGCCAACGGATATGACAATTGGAGGAATATAGAGCGCATAAAGTTCACATTTAATGTAGATAGGGATTCTTCCCATTTTGAGCGTACTTGGCAATGGAATCCCAAAACCAATGATGTCGTTTTCATGACCCATGAGGACACGCTTAGTTATAACCGAAAAGAAATGGACAGTGTTATTGCCAAAACCGATGCAGGCTTTATCAACGACAAGTATTGGCTATTGGCCCCTTACCAATTGGTATGGGACCAGAACAGTTTTACTTATGAACACCAGGATGCCGTTCAAGCTCCCATGAGCCAGGATACCCTACAACAATTGACCATCGTATATGGGAACGAAGGTGGATACACTCCGGGCGATGCCTACGATTTTTATTTTGGGGATGATTTTGTAGTCAAAGAGTGGGTTTTTAGAAGAGGCAATCAAGAAGAGCCCAATATGGTAACCAGTTGGGAAGACTACAAAAATTTTGATGGGCTTAATATCGCCACCATGCACAAAATGGGCGAAGGCAATTTTCAACTATACTTCACGGGAATTGAGGTAGAATAATTACAAATGATTTAGATAATTATAATAGGGTTATGAGAAATTGCCTGTTACTATTTCTTTATCTGTCTTGTACTTTACTACACTCCCAAACTGAATTTGAAGGTATCATAATGGATGCCGATGAAAAAGTTCCCCTGGAATTTGTGCATGTATTCAACAGAAAGCATAGTACCATAAGCAATACAGATGGAAGGTTCCTATTGAAAACTTCCTTGGATACGGTGCTATTTTTTAGAAACGGCTATGAAAAAAAGGTGCTCCTAACAGGAGCCTTGACCGACACGATCTACCTTGAAAAAAACGTAGTGGCCCTAGACGAGGTAATCGTTACCAACGCCAAAACCATCCTTCAAAGAATCAAGGACTCCATAAACTCGAATTATCTACTGACCCCGCATACCGAAACGTTTTTCATTCGGGCTTTACTTAGAAAAAATGATACCTTGGTTCGTATGCAGGATATGACTGGAACCGTTTTACGCAAAACCTCCATTTACGGAAATGGCATGGAAATGGAAAAAAAAGATTATCAGGTGCAATTGGCGGAAATGCGGCAATTAGGGATTATCAGGGACGCGTATGGTATTTATTTTAGGCTTCCTTCCCTTTACAACATCTTTGGCGAATTTATGAGGTTGAACGCCATGGGTCCAGAATTTGAAGTAATTGAAAAGCCCTATGAGAATAGTGAGGAGATACGGGTCGAATTCAATTCGCTTCCATCCTCGGATGGAAGCAGTGCCAAGGGTCACTACATTATTAATAGAGAAAACAATGCCATTTTATCTTTTGAAGTTGTTAGCCAAGGAGCTATAAATAGTCCTAAACCTGCAGTGGATAAATACTCACGTTTATTAAAAGCTAGATCCTCTATGTACTTTAAGGAAGATTTGGAAAAAGGACTTTATTATCTGCATAGGGCAAAACGTACATTTTTCCTGGAAGTGAAAACGGAAAAACACCCAATGCCAGATGTTTACGATGTGGAAATCACCTTATACACCCCGGAAAGTTTTGGCAATGAAAAAATAAAAAGCAATGTGAATGAGCATAAGGATATTTTTAAGTTAAAACATCCGTACAATGCAGATTATTGGGAGCAACAGTCTTGGCTTCCCCTAACGGAGGAAATAAAAAAGTTTATCAATACCATGCGGCAGGGAAACTCTAAATTAAAAACAAAAGGCAACATGAACTAAAGCAACCATTATTTTTTACTATTTTCCCTATTCCCTTCTTTTCTTGAGAATAGCCGTCGCGCCAAGAATAAACAAAGCCACCGCCAAAAGCACAATAAAACTTGTTTTTAGGGAATAATTGTCTGCCAAAAAACCCAAAATAGGTGGAGCACACAGGAAACCGGAATATCCGGCACCTGCGATAAAGGAAACGCCTTTGGAAGATTCTACACCCTTTACATTTCCGCCTATTCTAAACAATTCCGGCACCATAGCGGAGAAGCCCAGACCACAGATAGCAAAACCAGCAATTGCCATGTACGTGGACGTGGTCAAGACCAGAACATACCCGATAATACTCAACAAGGTACCCAAGGCCACCATTTTTACCGACCCGATACTGGCGCTTACTCCATCCCCCAAAAACCGACCTAAGGTCATCGTCACCTGAAAACCTAAAAATCCGGCACCCCATAAGGCTTCAGGGGCCAAACTGACCTCTTTTAGGTACAAGCCGCTCCAATCCACAATGGCACCTTCGCTCCCCATGGCAATAAAGGAAATGAGCCCCAACAACAACAAGGGTTTAAACAATTTCAAGCTAAAAGTATCCTTTTCAATGGGAGCCGCTACCTCGTTCACGTAATATTTGTAAAAAATAAAATTGACCACCAAAACCAAAGCTATGGCGATACCCATATGCAGCACGGGATTATCCAAAGGTCCGATCAAAAAGCTTCCCAAACCTGCCAAAACGCCCCCCAAACTAAAGAATCCGTGGGAAGCCGACATAAATTTTGCGCCATCCTTTTTTTCAAGTTCCGTGACCAAGGTGTTCATGGAAATATCCGTAAACCCATTGGAAGCACCGAACAAAAACAAACTGCCCATCAACATGTAGTAATTTGAGCTAAGTATTGGTAGAATAGAGGTACAACAACTTAGAAGAATACCGTACCAAGTCGCCTTCCCTACCCCAATTCGATTAATGATGGATGACGCAAAGGGAAAAACGATAAACACCCCAAGTGAAAGACAAAAAATGGCAATTCCCAATTGGGACTTATCTATTCCAAGATTTTCCTTTACCGTAGGAATATAGATGGCCCAGGTACCAAAAAGGATATTGATACTTGCAAAAACCCATGAAGGTCCAAAATACTGGGGGTTTGAAAAAATGAGTTTCAAGGATTTCATATCCTACCAATTATTGATTTAGAATACCGTCTTTTAGAATCTGACCGAAACGATACATATCCTCAAATGAACAATAAAAAGGAGCCGGTGCCAAACGTATCACATTAGGCTCGCGCCAATCAACGATTACCCCATGGTCCATGAGATAGTTGAACAATACTTTACCTTGGCCATGCAGGAAAACGGAAAGTTGACAACCCCTCTCCTGGGGGGTAATAATTTCAAAACTGCTATCAACATCTTTATCGATTTCCCCTAAAACAAACTCCAAATAGGCCGTTAGGGATTTTTGCTTTTCGATCAGGGCCGGCATCCCAACTTCTTCAAAAAGTTCCAAAGAAGCTAAATAAGGTGCCAGCGACAATACGGGAGGATTACTTATTTGCCAGGCATCTGCATTGGACATGGGCTCAAACTGCGGCTTCATTAAAAACCGTTCCTCTTTTTTGGTACCCCACCAGCCCTCGAACCTTGGAATATCTTTTCTGTTTAAATGTCTTTCATGTATAAATACGCCCGATGCATTTCCAGGTCCACTGTTCATGTACTTATAACTGCACCATGCTGCAAAATCGGCATTCCAATCATGGAGCTCAAGTGCAACGTTACCAACGGCATGGGCCAGGTCCCAACCCACATTGGCCCCAACGGCCTTACCAGCCTCGGTAATCGCCTTCATATCCATGACCTGTCCATTATAATAATTAACGCCCCCAATCAAAACCAAGGCAAGTTCATCCCCAACTTCTCGAATTTTTTCCAATATATCCTCTGTTCTCCAATAATGCTCGCCCTCACGTTTTTTAACCTCAACGATGGCATTTTCAGGATTAAGGCCGTGAAACCTTACCTGACTTTGGAGCATATATTGATCACTGGGAAATGCCTTTTCCTCACATACTATTTTGTACCGTTTTGGATTTGGGGTATAAAAGGAAACCATGAGTAAATGCAGGTTTACGCTCAAGGTATTCATCACGGTGATTTCTTCAGGGCGGGCGCCTACCACTTTGGCCAATGGATTTGCTAGCCGCTCATGATAGTCCCACCATGGTCTGTTTGCATAAAAGTGTCCCTCTACGGCCAATTCAGCCCAATCCTTCATTATCTCGTCCACAAATTCTTTAGAGCGTTTTGGCTGTAGTCCCAAAGAATTTCCTGTGAAATAAATAACCTCTTTACCATGTACTTTTGGATAGATAAACTCATCACGATATTTGGCCAAAGAGTCCCTTTTATCCAATTCTTGGGCAAATTCCAGGCTGTTTTCAAACTTCATAGATCTTTATTTTTAAGAAAAAACCAACTCAACAAATAATGATAGGTTGCTTTAAATTGATACCCTTGATATTTTATTTTCTTGTATATCCTGTAAAAGTAGGGATATACCATTGAAAGAAAATCATTGTTCTTATCAGATTTTGGGTTAGGCATTTGGCGTAAACCTCATTTCTATAATATGCCTTTTGAATCCGACCTTTTCATATGCTTTTAACGCTGGTTCATTGTCATCATAGACCGTGAGCCGGATTTCCTTAAGATTTTTGGACCAAACCCAAGTTTTAAGTTCCTCTATTATTTTGGCATTGATGCCTTGTCCCCTATACTCAGGAATAGTATACATAAACCCCAAGTAGCCATAATGGGTATGATCCAAGTAATGCCTTGCCTCCTTAATTACTGCATATCCACTAGCTACCAACCTTTTACCTATACATGCAACCAAAACTTGGGCATCTTGGGAAGTTATCAATTCCCTGAGATCATAATAACTAATTTTCCCTTGCCTAATGGTGGGGTCGAATGGGCGTTCTGCCAAAATGACTTTCTGCTCAAATTTTAATAGCGTTTGCAGGTCATGGATGTCGGCCTCTCGTATGGTCACCCCGTTTTCCATTTTACTATTTTCCATTCTTTAAAAATAATGCTTAAAAAGGTATTTTTGTAAAAAGAAATCCATGCATTTTATATCTAAGGTACTGGAGGATTACCTAGCCGATCATTCACAGGAAGAACCCGAAATATTACAGGAACTTACTAGAGAAACCCATTTAAAAGTGATTCAGCCCAGAATGCTTACCGGACGATTCCAGGGAAGGGTCTTGAGTTTGATTTCTAAAATCATAAACCCTAAATATATTTTGGAGATAGGTACCTATACGGGCT
>JAUIGC010000019.1 GCA_030429835.1 Bacteroidia bacterium | reverse complement strand
GAAACGATTACAATAAAATTCCATGGGTTCTTTTTTTAAAATTTGTTAGAATGCTGAATATTCACAATTTATCCGTTTCATTTGGAGGGGAGTATTTATTTGAGGAAATATCCTTTAGGTTAAACGCCGGAAATAGGGTAGGACTGGTAGGTAAGAATGGAGCTGGGAAATCTACTTTGCTGAAATTGTTGGCCAGGGATATGCCCATAGATTCTGGGACCATTGCCATAGAAAAGGATATTAAAATTGGGTTTCTGCGTCAGGATATAGATTTTGAGCTGGGTAGAACGGTTTTGGAGGAAGCTTATCAAGCATTCGAGGAAATTAAGGTATTGGAGGCCAAAATGGATGAGATCAACCATCAATTGGCCGAAAGAACGGATTACGAAAGTGATTCCTATAATCAGCTCATAATCGACTTAAGTGATGTTACTTCACATTATGAGATCTTGGGAGGTTATAACTATCAAGGTGAAACTGAAAAAATTCTTCAAGGACTGGGCTTTAAGAGAGAGGATTTTGATAAGAAAACGGAAACCTTCTCCGGAGGATGGCGCATGCGAATAGAACTGGCCAAATTACTCCTACAGAACAACGATGTTTTGCTTTTGGATGAGCCTACTAACCATTTGGATATTGAGTCCATTATATGGTTTGAACAATTCTTGAATAATTATACGGGTGCGGTCATGATCGTATCCCATGATAGGATGTTCCTGGACAATGTAACGAACAGAACCATTGAAATATCATTGGGTAGGATATATGATTACAATAAACCCTATTCCAAATATCTAGTATTGCGTGATGAAATTAGGCAGCAGCAATTAAGTGCACAAAAAAATCAGGATAGGGAAATACAGCAGGCAGAAAGGTTGATTGAAAAGTTCAGGGCTAAATCTACTAAGGCCTCCATGGCACAGTCCCTTATAAAAAAGTTGGACAAGATTGAACGAATAGAGGTGGACGAGGATGACAACAGCGTCATGAATCTTAGATTTCCTGTTTCCATTACCCCGGGAAAAGTAGTGGTGGAAATGGAAAACCTATCAAAATCATATGGAAACAAAGAGGTGTTGAGGGATGTCGACCTATTGGTAGAACGGGATAGTAAAACGGCCTTCGTAGGGCAAAACGGACAAGGTAAATCTACTCTGGCCAAAATTATCGTCGGGGAGTTGGAACATCAAGGTCATCTTAAATTGGGCCACAATGTGCAGATTGGTTATTTCGCACAAAATCAGGCCGAATACTTGGATGGAAACAAAACCATTTTGGATACCATGATTGATGCCGCCAACGAGTCCAATAGAAGTAAGGTAAGGGATATACTGGGCTCATTTTTGTTTAGGGGAGATGATGTGGAAAAATATGTGAAAGTGCTGTCTGGAGGAGAACGTAATCGTCTAGCCTTGGCTAAAATGCTTTTACAGCCCTTTAACGTTCTGGTCATGGATGAGCCTACCAACCATTTGGATATAAAATCCAAAAATGTGCTTAAGCAAGCATGCCTAAATTTTGAGGGAACACTTATTCTAGTTTCCCATGATAGAGATTTCCTTCAGGGACTTACGAATAAAGTATACGAGTTTAAGGACAGAAAAATCAAAGAGTATTTAGGGGATATCGATTTTTATCTGGAACAGCGTAAGGTCAATGATTTTAGGGGCATAGAAAAGAAAGAAGAAAAAAAGGAGGAAAAACCTATTCAAAATAAAAGCACTTCCTTTGAGGACCAAAAGCTACTTAAAAGCCTTAAGAATCAACTTAGTGGAACAGAAAGCAAAATATCGGCATTGGAAAAGGAAATCAAAAAAATAGACCACGATCTGCTTATGAACTATGATGCCACCATTGCAAAGCCCAACTTCTTTGATAATTACCAGGCTAAAAAGGCCAAACTGGAAAAGCATATGCAAAAATGGGAAGCGCTTACTTTAGAAATTGAAAATTTTAAGTAAAGTAGACATACAATTTTAAAGGTTTCACAACATAATTTGGAGTTTTCACAACAATGAAGATTCCTTTAACGATAATTTTTGGTCTTTTATCGTTAATGATAGAAATTTGTAAGATAATTCCTAATCTTCTATTGGGTAAATAATTTTGGGTCTATGAAAAAGCTTTACTTGTTACTTTCCCTCTTAATATTAATTCCTAGCCTTGGTATGGCCAAGGTTTCCAAAAAGGAAAGAAAGGCTTTAATTGGTCTTTATAATAGCACGAACGGTGCACATTGGATTAGGAAGTGGGATTTTAACAAACCTGTTTCACAATGGTATGGAGTAAAAGTGGAAAATGATCAGGTGGTTGAGATAAACCTCTTCAACAATAACCTAATGGGACCCTTGCCATTAGGAATTTCCAAATTGGAAAATCTAAGGGTTTTGAATTTAGCCTTCAATTTAATTACGGGGGAAATCCCAGAGGATTTGGCTCATTTAACGAATTTAAAGATCTTAAAGTTAGAGATGAACAGATTAAAAGGAGGCCTGCCCAACGATATTGGCGGACTTTCAAATCTAGAGGAGCTTACAGCTTTCAATAACTTTCTATCTGGAGGTATTCCCGAAAGTATTGGCCAGATAAAGAAACTAAGGATTTTAAACTTGTCCAGTAATAATCTTAAAGGGAATATTCCAGGTTCACTGGGCCAATTGGCCGAATTGGAAACTTTGGGGCTTTTTGAAAATACATTGGAAGGTGCTATTCCAGGAGAAATAGGGCGTTTGACCAAATTAAAGGAATTGGTTTTGGCGAATAACAGCTTAAACGGCGAAATCCCAAAGGAATTTAACCAACTGGCCAGTTTACAGATTTTTCAAATACAGAACAATAATTTTTCATCATTTGAAAACCTGGAAAAACTTAAAACAAGAGAGTATCTGGTGTTTGATTATGACGGATTCGATAAAAAACAAGAGTTCAAAGAGCTCAAGCTTAATAGGACTAGAATGGCCGATACAAAATTTGAAGACATAGAAAATTAAGAGTAGTTTACACTTTTAGTTAGTTTGGTGAAGAAAGAGGTGTTGGTAGCACCTCTTTTTTTGTTAGAATGAAATAATACTGTAGAGAAATACGTTATGAGCTTGTGCTTAATGGTTTTAATAGGTGTTTGAGAAATTAAACTATAAAGCCTCTAAAGCGTAGAAAAATGAACAGACTCTTATCTTGGTTTGGGTTAGGTATTATATTTATCTGCTCCAACAGTTTCATTAAAGCCCAAATTCCGCATAAAGAGAGGAAGGCTTTGGAAGAATTATACCATACTACATCTGGTTATTCATGGTCGCATACGTGGAACTTAAATGAAAATGTATCTTCATGGTATGGTGTGGAGCTTAGGAACGGTCATGTGGTGGCCATTAATTTGCATAATAATGGCTTACAAGGAAAATTACCGGATAATTTTAGGGATTTGCCATATCTTGAAATAGTAAATTTAGCGTTTAACAAATTAAGCGGAGAGCTTCCCAATTCACTTTTCAGCCTATCCAGTTTGCAAGTGTTAAGGCTAGAAATGAACTCCCTTACGGGAGCGCTGCCAAAGAAATATCCCATAAACGGGCAATTGAGGGAATTAAGCTTGTTCAATAATCAATTGAGTGGAGAGATTCCCCATGAAATTGGCGACCTAAAGTCTCTGAGGGTTTTGAACCTATCCAGTAACTTTTTAACTGGTAGCTTGCCCGAAAGACTTTCTCAATTAAAAAAACTGGAACAATTGGAACTTTTTGGCAATGAACTTTCCGGGGAAATATCCCATGAATTGGGTAATTTAGAAAGTCTTAAGGAATTGATACTGTCCTATAATCATTTTGAGGGCGATTTACCCAAGAGTATTGCAGATTTGGAAAATCTGAATTTGGTACAACTACAAGGGAATAGTTTTAATTCGGTAAGATCATTAAAATTTACAAAGTCGGATGGTATGGTCGTTTTTGACAGTGATGATTTAATCATGAACAACTATTTTAAGGGTCATCATGGAATTGATAAAACGAGAATGGCAGATACTAAATTTGAGGATTCCAGAAATTAGTCTCCTAAAACGCAATAAAAAAAGGGGTGCTATAAGCACCTCTTTTTTGTTTTTAAGGGTTTTGTATGGCTCTTGAGGTGAAGAATTATTAAAAGTGCGGCCTTAAGTTTTATGAAATTTTTAACCTCTTCAGAGTCATAGAAGGGAAACGATTTTTTGTAGTTTCGCTCCTTAAAAACGTTCAATAACGTTCTAATTCACTGATGTTTATTGAATTAACTTTCAACTTAAAATTATTTTGATGTTTTTTAGTGTATTTAACTTTTCTTTAGAGAGTCCTTAAAAGTTGAAGTTTGGGCAAAGTCGTTTCACAAATCGATTTGGTCGTTTCACTTATATAATACAGGGGATAAAAATATACAGGACTATATTTGTAGTCGTTTTAAAAATCAATAGTTAAAACCAAAACCAAAAATGCGAAAAATCATCTTTACCGGACTGGGTATCGTGTTAATATTAGCTTCATTTTTCTTTGCAAAAATGATTATAGACAATAAGAAAGTCTTTAAACCAAGGGCACAGAAAGTAGTAAAAACCGTTTTCACGGAAGTTGTAGAAAATAAAACTATTCCCATTGTTGTTACGGCCAACGGTAATTTAACTGCAAAACAAAGGGTTGAGCTGTATGCCGAGGTCCAAGGAGTCTTTAGAAGGGGCAATAAATTGTTTAAAGAAGGACAATCCTACAGACAAGGGGAAACCATCATTAACATCGATGCCCAAGAATATACTGCCAGTGTACAGTCTGCCAAAAGTAACCTGTATAACGAGTTGACCTCCATCATGCCCGATTTGCGATTGGACTACCCGGATTTTTATCCTAAATGGCAATCTTACCTCAATAATTTCGATCTTTCAAAAGGAACGCCCAGTTTGCCCGAAATGAGCTCTGAAAGTGAACGGTTCTTTATTTCTGGTAGAGGTATTCTAACTAGTTATTACAACGTTAAGAATTTGGAACAAAGGTTATCAAAATATAGGATTGTCGCTCCTTTCAATGGAGTATTGACCGAGGCTTTGGTAACAGAGGGTACTTTGGTGAGGGCCGGTCAAAAATTAGGGGAGTTTATCAATCCCGGTATCTATGAATTGGAAGTTTCGGTAAGTAAATCATTTACTGATTTGTTAAAGGTTGGCGAATCAGTGGAACTGACCAGTTTGGACAATAATGAGGTCTATACGGGGAAGGTTACCAGAATAAATGGTAGGGTAGACCAAGCGTCCCAAACAATCAAGGCGTATATAGAGGTGAATAATGACAAATTAAGGGAAGGAATGTACCTGGAAGCCAACCTTGATGCCAAGAAAGAGGAAAATGCCATAGAAATAGATAGAAGTCTTCTTTTGGAAGGCAATAAAATATTTGTTGTAAGGGATTCCGTGTTGGATCTTATCGATGTGGAACCTGTTTATTTTTCAGAGAAAAGCGTAGTGTTGAAGGATGTTCCAGATGGTATGACAATTATGTCCAAACCATTGATTGGGGCATATACGGGTATGGCCGTAAAGGTATACGAAGATCAACCAGATAACTCCAAGGGATAATGCGAAAAATTATAGAATATTTTATAAGGTACCATGTTGCGGTCAATGTGGTAGTGATTTCTTTCGCTCTTTTCGGCATTGTGGGAGCCAAATCACTTAAATCTTCCTTCTTTCCCTTAACGGATTCCAAGAACATATCCATCACTATTACCTATCCTGGTGCATCACCACAAGAGGTAGAAGAAGGTATCGTTCTTAAAATCGAGGATAATTTAAAAGGATTGGAAGGTGTTGACCGCGTTACCTCTACCTCAAGGGAAAATAGTGGAACGATCAATATTGAGATAGAAAAGGGAAGGGATATTGATTTTATGCTTCTTGAAGTCAAGAACGCAGTAGATAGGGTTCCTACCTTTCCAACAGGTATGGAACCCTTGGTGGTTTCAAAATTGGAGGCGGTACGTCAAACGATTTCCTTTGCCATTAGCGGAGAGAACATTCCGTTGGCTACCTTAAAAAATGTAGGCCGACAGATAGAAAACGATTTAAGGGCCATTCCAGGAATTTCCCAAATAGAAATTTCTGGGTTTCCACAGGAAGAAATTGAGATTGCCGTAAACGAGAATAGTCTTTTGGCTTACGGAATTTCTTTCCAAGAGGTGGCTACTGCAGTTGGGAATGCCAATATATTGGTAACAGGTGGTAATATTAAAACGGATGCAGAGGAGTACTTGATACGTGCTAATAATCGGTCGTATTACGGTGATGAACTTTCCAATCTTATCGTTAAGGCGGATCCTTCCGGTAGTACGGTTAGATTAAAGGACGTTGCTGAAATCCGAGATCGCTTTGCTGAAAATCCTAATGCTACCTATTTTGACGGGAATTTATCCGTAAATACTTCCATAACGAGTACTAATACGGAGGATTTGATTCAGTCCGCGGAAAATGTTAAGGAATACGTAGAAGAATTCAATCAGAAGTATAGCAATGTAAAATTGGATATTGTTTCGGACCAATCCAAAACCTTGGTACAAAGAACACAGCTTTTAACGGAAAATGCCATTATGGGTATGATCCTTGTTCTGGTATTTCTTTCTTTGTTCCTGAACACTAGATTGGCTTTTTGGGTTGCATTCGGTTTGCCCGTAGCGTTTTTGGGGATGTTTGTGTTTGCCGGATTCTTTAATGTTACCATAAACGTGCTTTCCCTTTTCGGTATGATTATCGTAATTGGAATACTGGTAGATGACGGTATCGTAATTGCGGAGAACATTTATCAACATTACGAAAAGGGCAAATCTCCGGTACAAGCTGCTGTGGATGGAACTATGGAAGTTTTACCACCAATTATATCAGCAATTATTACCACGCTTTTGGCCTTTTCTATCTTCTTGTTTTTGGACAGTAGAATCGGGGAATTCTTTGGAGAGGTATCGGTCATCGTAATTTTGACCTTGGTAGTTTCCTTAATCGAGGCATTGATTATTTTACCGGCCCACTTGGCGCATTCAAAAGCCCTACAACCTTTGGATGAGAAACCGAAAAAGGGAATCGCAAAGGCTTTTGCCAAACTTAGGGTAATCAATGACTCAGGGGATAAGTTAATGGTCTGGATGCGGGACAAGCTATACAGTCCATCCCTTAAGTTCGCCATGAAATATAAAATGCTGACGTTTAGTTTCTTTGCAGTCGCCCTTATACTCACTTTTGGCTCCGTAGCAGGTGGAATCATTAGGACCGCATTTTTCCCCAGGGTGGCCAGTGATAGGGTTGGCATTGAGCTACAAATGCCCAATGGTACGAATGAGAAAATTACGGACTCCATTATCTCCATGATCGAGGATAAGGCGGTAATTGTAAATCAGGAATTGACAGATAAGTATTTACAGGGCACCGATAAAATGATGTTCGAGAATATGATTAGAAGAATCGGGCCAGGTTCTTCAAGTGCAGAGTTAACGATAAACCTATTACCAGGAGAAGAACGACCAGATGAAGTTGTGTCGGATATGGTTACCCGAAGAATAGAGGAATTGGTGGGACCGGTAATTGGAGTAGAGAGTTTAATATACGGTTCAGGAGGTAATTTTGGTGGTTCTCCCGTGTCCGTTTCCTTGCTTGGAAATAATATTGAAGAGCTTAAAGCGGCCAAAAACGAACTGAAAGGAATACTCCAAAATAACTCCAGGCTAAAGGATATTTCGGATAATGACCCTGCGGGTATTAAGGAAATAAGGCTTCAGTTAAAGGAAAATGCCTATCTGCTGGGGTTGGATCTAAGAACGGTAATGAATCAGGTTCGTGCAGGATTTTTTGGAGTACAGGCACAGCGTTTTCAAAGGTCACAGGATGAAATAAGGGTTTGGGTACGATATGATCGGGAAGATCGATCTTCCATAACCAATTTGGACGAAATGCGCATTGTAACCCCTACTGGTGATCGGGTACCGTTAAAGGAAATAGCGGAATATACCATTGAACGTGGCGATGTCGCGATTAATAGATTGGAAGGCCGAAGGGAAATTCAAGTATCCGCAGATATGAAGGATATAAAGGATAGTCCAACGGAAATCATGGCGGAAATCCAAAACGTAATAATGCCGGACATCCAGTCTAGATACCCGACCGTTACGGCTTCCTATGAGGGACAGAACAGGGAGCTGGGTAAGTTAACGGGATCCTTAAAAGTTGTAGGGCTTTCCATCTTGCTTCTTATTTATATAACCATTGCCTTTACGTTTAGAAGTTTCAGTCAACCTTTGATGTTACTTTTATTGGTTCCTTTTGCTTTTACCGCCGTTGCTTGGGGGCATTGGATTCATGATTTCCCCATTAACGTGATTTCCCTTTTGGGTATCATAGCCCTAATTGGAATTATGGTGAACGATGGTCTGGTATTAATAGGAAAGTTTAACTCTAACCTTAGGGAAGGAATGACTTTTGATTCGGCCATTTATGAGGCAGGTAGGTCTAGGTTTAGGGCTATTTTCTTGACATCCGTTACCACTATTGCCGGTTTGGCACCCTTAATGGCCGAAACCAGTAGACAGGCACAGTTCCTAAAGCCAATGGCCATATCCATTGCCTACGGAATAGGAATCGCAACAATTTTGACATTGCTTATGTTGCCCCTGTTCCTGTCCTTTGGCAATAATTTAAAATCCAAGAATAGAATGTTGGCTTCCGGTCATAAGATTACCAAGGAAGAGGTAGAAAGGGCCATCTTAGAAAAGAGAGAAACAGAGCATTTGGAAGGTGAAAATCATCACGGAACAAATGGATCCTTGAATCAAGATGAAGCCTATCATAAAGAATTAGAAGAAACCTTATAATGACACATTTTAGATTAACAATTTTCCTTTTGCTGTCTTCTGTTCTGGTCGTTGCACAAGAAAATTTGCTTTCCAAGGAGGAGGCGGTAGCCAAGGCATTGGAGAACAATTTTGGAATTATTATCGCAAAAAACCAAATTGATATTGCCGAGAATAATGCCAGTATACTTAACTCGGGATATCTACCTACACTAACGGGTACTGCCGGGGCGAATTACACCAACAACGAAAGTCGTCAGGAATTTCCTGGAAGGTTTGATAGTATTGGCAACCCTCAGGCAGATGTTAGCTTAAGTGGCCTTGAAAGTCAGCGATACAATGCAGGGTTAAATTTGAATTATACCTTGTTCGATGGGTTGGGTAGGTTCTATAACTATAAAAGGCTTAAGGAGCAATATCAGTTATCGGAGTTGCAGGCACGTGAGACCATTGAAAATACAATGCTTCAAATGTTCAGTGTTTATTTTGAAATTGCCAGGCTAACCGAAAACAGAAATGTACAATTGGAGGCATTGGAAATCTCAAAACAGCGTATTACAAGGTCGGAGTATGCCTTTGAATTTGGGCAAAATACCAAATTGGACATCCTCAATGCACAAGTGGATGTGACCAATGACAGTATTAATTTATTGACTACGGAGCAACAATTGGAAAACGCAAAAAGAGATTTGAACGTACTCCTGAATCAAGACTTAAGTTCAAACTTTGTGGTCGATACGCTGGTCTCTTTTACTCCTAGGATTACCTTGGTTGATTATATGGAACAATCCATCTCAAATAACGTGGCCATTTTGCAGACCGAGCAAAACCTTAAGATCAATGCGTATGATATCAAGGTAAATAAATCAGGATACCTTCCTACCATTGGGCTTACGGGTTCCTATGGATGGAACAGAAACCAAAATCCGGATCAGGTATTCTTTACAGGCCAAGTCTTTCCAGGAACCAATAGCACACAGCTAAGTTTTGGGCTTGGTGCCAGTTTAACATGGAATCTATTTGATGGCGGGGGTACCGCAGTGCGTGTAAAAAATGCCAAGATTACCTATGCAAACCAAGAGTTATTGCGAAAGCAAGTAGAATTGGAGGTTAATAGGGACATGCAGAATGCCATGGCCATTTATGAAAATAGACTTCAGATATTCAGGATTCAGGAACAAAACGTACTCACCAACCAAAATAATTTTGAGCGTTCTAAGGAACAATTTCAATTGGGTAGGATTACTTCCATAGAGTTCAGGCAGGCACAGATAAATTTATTGAATGCGCAAACCAACAAGAACTTGGCAAAGTACGATGCAAAATTGGCCGAGTTGCAACTGCTCCAACTTACAGGACAATTATTGAACATAGAGATATGATAGCGGCAGGTCAACTAATAAAGTCGAGCAATATGTATAATGACAAAACGGACAAGGAGATTTTGGAGGTGTTGGAACAACATGCTTTATTGACCTTTGAGTCCCAACTTCAATTAAAGGAAGAAATAAAAAGAAGGGGGCTATCGACGGATACTTCAAGTTTGGACGCTGCTATTGCCGATAAGATTACCCGTATTAAAAACTTTGAATATTTAAAGGATTTTGGTTTTAAAGCTGAAACCATCGACAATAAATTCTTGGTTACCCGAACGCTTAATGCCATATTAACGGATGTTTTGGCGGTATTACTAGGTTTGGTTATTTTCTTTATAGGAGTGAATGGGGTCATAAATCTTGTGATGACCTTTATAAACGGCGATGAAATAGATGTATTTACCTTGGCGGTAAAATTTGCCATGGCCGGTCTGATCTTCGTTGGAATCAGGTTCTTTAGCGGGCTCAAGCGCTTGTTTGACTATGCCGGTTTTGAACTGGCAAGAAAGGATGGGGATATTATTCTTAAAAAGAGATTCGATGTAAAATTAGAGGAAATTCAGGCCAAGTCGTCCGATATATTTTTGTACAGGGAAGAGGATGATTTGGAACTCAAATTGGGCAATGAGGTAATCTTTACTTCCAATGCTGAAAATTTGGTTCAAAGAATGACCTTGGAGGAATTGACCAAAAAGCTCAGAGGAAAATAATCCGCTTCTATGTATGAACACTTTTTTCAATGTCCTTATTGCTGGGAAGAGGTTTCCATGCTCATGGATCCTTCCATTACGGAACAAACTTATATAGAGGATTGTGAGGTGTGTTGCAACCCTATAGAGGTAACGCCTAGGTTTCTTGAAAATGAGTTGGTCTCTTTTGAAGCTAAGGAAATTGGACAATAATTAATCCATTTCCTGTATTTTACCTCCAAATACCTTATCCTTTTTTACGTTTATGGGATTTCCGTAGATGTATATGGATCCACCAGCCTTCACCTTGGCGTTTACCTCTTCAGAGGCTTTTACGTCTGCCCTACCTCCGGCCATAACGGTAACCATTGTCTCATTGGTGTCCAAACCTTTACAATAGGCCTTGCCCCCTGTATTGACAGATATGTCTTGTTTTTTGCTGGATCCGGTTAGGGTTATTTCACTTCCGGATACGGCACGGACATTAACCTCGTCCAAGGAAACCTTTAAATCAATAACTCCACCTTCTTGCCCCTTGATGTCCACTTTGGATGCCTTAAAGGTTTCATCGGAAATAATCTTGGCATTCTCGTTCGCATCGATTAAAATCAAATCCTCCGTATAATATAATGTACCCTTTGCCTCGTCGCCATCCATAAAATTGCCAAATTCCATCTTTATCTTTAATAGCCCGTTCTTATTGGAAATATTAACCTCATCCTTGTCATCACCGGTAATGACCAATTTGTTCTCGTTACTTTTAACCAAGGAAACCACAATGCGATCATATACCTTCAACTCTGTAAATTTCTCCAAGGTCTTGGTATTTGCTTTTTGGGCGAAGCATATGGGTACAATAAAAAGTAGCGAAACGGATAATAACCAATTTTTCATTTTAATCTATTCTTTTGGTGGTTGTTAGGGTATGTAATTTATAATAATTCCTTCAAATGTAATAGGAATTCCATCAGCCGGAAAAAAAAGTTAATGAATGTTTGCCCTAAATGCTCTTGGAGTGATTCCTTTTGTTTCCTTGAACCTTCTGTTGAAATTGGATTGGGACTGGAAACCGCATGCTTCGGCAATTTCCATAATAGAACTTGTTTTGGATTGTGCTAGCTGTAGACAAGCATGTTCTATCCTATAGGCGATCAAAAAATCAAAAAAGCTTTTATTGGTATGTTTTTTAAAAAACCTACAGAATGAATTCTTGGTCATAAATGTCAATTCTGCTACCTCTTCCAAACTAATGGGTCTTTGGAAATTCTGGATGACCAAGTCGAATATCCGCTGAAGCCTTTCCCCTTCGTCTAGGCTTCTTATTTTTGTTGGTGCCCAAAGCGATAGGCTTTTTGTGGGTACTTCGCAAAATCGGTTTAATATATATAGCAAACCCAAAAATCGATCTAATCTATTCTTATCCTCCAATTTTTGAAGGAATGGGCCCAAATCTTTCTGACCTTCAACGACTTTGAAGCCGTTCCTGGCCTTCACAAAAAAGGATTTTAATTGTTGGAGTTCCAACAAGTTAAAAAATTCGTTTCCAAAGGACTCCTTTGTAAAAAAGAGGGTGTACATTTTGGAGGTGGACTTATCCGTTTCCTCGCTTTTAAATAAATGTGGCATGTTACTGCCCAAAACGAATAGGTCATTTGGATGATAAGGATGGATACTATCCATAAGGACCAACTTACCATGCCCCCTACTTATATAACTGATCTGTATCTCTTCATGTTGATGGAGCTTATCATAGAAGCGGATTTCTTCATCGACCTGAAAAACCAGATTCTCGGATGGTGATTTTGGAATGATGAATGGAAGTACCTTCATGTATTTGAATTAGTTTCAATTATTCACAAAATGAAATGAAAATATAAATTTAAAGATAATATAGTACTGGTATTTGATAAAATCCAATTAATGATTCTTTAGTTGGATAGCTAATTTTACGTAAACTAAATTAAAGTAATATGGCACTTTCATGGAGCGGGGTAATGCCTGCGGTTACGACAAAATTCAAAAAGGATGAGACTTTGGACCTAGATATGTTTCAAGTTAATATTGAAGCGCAGGTGGCGGCCGGAGTAAACGGTATTATCTTGGGCGGAACCCTTGGGGAGGCAAGTACCTTATCAGGAGCAGAAAAGGAGACTCTATTAAAAAAGACACTTGAAATTGTGGACGGTCAGGTTCCTGTGGTCCTAAACATAGCGGAACAGACAACACGGGGAGCCATAGAAGCGGTTAGGGCTGCCGAGAAAAATGGAGCTTCGGGTCTAATGATGCTGCCTCCAATGCGGTATAAGGCGAACGATTTGGAAACGGTGACTTACTTTCAAGAAGTGGCGAGAAGTACGGATTTGCCCATTATGATCTACAATAATCCTATTGATTATGGTATTATGGTCACTTTGGATATGTTCGAAGTTTTGCTCAAAGAGGAGAACATTACGGCCGTAAAGGAGAGTACCCGGGATATTTCCAATGTGACGCGCATAAAGAATAGATTTGGTGACCGACTTAAAGTTTTAACAGGTGTAGATACCTTGGGTCTGGAAAGTTTATTAATGGGTGCCGAAGGATGGGTGGCAGGACTCGTTTGTGCCTTCCCTGCAGAGACCGTGGCCATTTATAAATTGGCAAAGGCCGGTAGGATTAAAGAGGCCCTGGAAATTTACAGATGGTTCCTCCCCCTATTGGAACTGGACATTAATCCGCAACTAGTCCAGAACATTAAATTGGCCGAAGTAGCCACAGGTATAGGCACGGAAAATGTTAGGGCACCAAGACTTCCGTTGCAAGGTGCTGAACGGGAAAGGGTTTTAAAAATAATTGAAATTGGAATGGCGAATAGACCTAAGTTACCAAATTATCTTGAATTGGAAGAAGTCATGGCGTAGACATTGGAATATGGGAAATTCAATTTTAAAGCAGAATCTTGTCCTGTGTTTATTGCTTTTATTGGTTGGGATAAATCTGCATGCCCAAAACTCCAATAATGCGAAAGAAATACTGGAAAAAATCATTGGGGAGGTTGAGGAATTTAAACTTTATGACCGAAACAACTACCCATTGGGAAGATATCTGCCCGAGGTATATGAAAAGGATGCCCAATTTGCCGCCCAAAAGCTGGAGGACCTTGAAGATATAGATATGGCGGCCCTTTCTGAAACGGAAAGGATTTCCTTGGAATTGCTAAAATTCAGTCTTCAAAATAGGGTGGATGAGTACAATTTTGGACTTTATTTAAACCCGATACAGGCAGATCAAGGTTTTCACCTTAGCCTAAATTATCGCATTAGGCCCATTCGAGATTATGAAAGTGCCAAGGAATATTTGAATATTCTTAATGATATCCCCCGTTTTGCGGACGAGCACTTTCAAATATTGCGTATCGCACTAGAGAAGAAGGTCTCACAGCCCAAGGTAATTTTTGACGGGTATGAATCCACCTATAACCAACATATCACCGCAAATGTTGAAGAAAATCCATTTTATGCTCCTTTCAAGGAACTACCTGCTACCCTTACCGAACAGCAAAAGGACTCCATTTTAATAGGTGCGAAACGTGCCATTGAAGAATCTGTAATCCCCACTTTCAAAAAAATAAAACTCTTTTTCGAATCGGAATATATACCCAACACCCGAAATAGTGTGGGTATTTCAGATACCCCAGGTGGATCGAAGTTGTACCAGAATAGGGTAAACTATTATACCACGACCGACAAGTATACTGCGGATGATATACATGAAATAGGGTTAAAGGAAGTAGCAAGGATAAGGTCTGAAATGGAAGAGATTATCAAATCGGTCGGATTCATGGGAAGTTTTGCTGACTTTTTGGAGTTCCTCCGTACCGATGAACAATTTTATGTAACGAATGGGGAGGACCTATTGAAAGAAGCTAGGAACATTGCAAAACAGATTGATGCAAAATTACCAGCCTATTTTTCAACCCTGCCCAGAAAACCTTATGGTGTAAAAAAAGTACCGGATGCCTTAGCGCCAAAATATACAGGGGGTCGCTACTCGGGTTCCCGTAGTCCAACGGAACCGGGCTATTATTTGGTCAATACCTATAAATTGGACAGTAGGCCCTTGTATGTCCTGCCCTCTTTGACCCTACATGAGTCGGTTCCAGGGCATCATTTACAGGGCAGTCTTAATCAGGAAATGTCGGATAGTATTCCACAGTTTAGAAAAAACATGTACCTATCTGCCTTTGGTGAGGGTTGGGCGCTGTATACCGAGTTTTTGGGAGATGAAATGGGTATGTATAAAACGCCTTATGAAAAGTTCGGAAAACTGACTTATGAGATGTGGAGGGCGGCTAGATTGGTCGTTGATACGGGAATCCATGCCAAAGGATGGACCAAACAGCAAGTCTTGGATTTTATGAAGGATAATACGGCACTGTCCCTTCACGAAATCAATACAGAAACGGACCGATATATTGCATGGCCCGGACAAGCTTTATCCTACAAAATGGGAGAACTAAAGATTAGGGAACTGAGAAAAAGGGCAGAAAATGAATTAGGACAAAATTTTGACATCAGAAAATTCCATGAAGTCATTTTAGGACAGGGTACGGTGACCCTTCCTATTTTGGAAAGAAGGGTAAATACGTATATTGAAAATGTAAAAAAGAGCTGATTTGTGTGAAAAAGCATGTATTTAAATGTATTGACGGTCATACTTGCGGAAACCCCGTAAGGTTGATTGTTGAAGGGGCTCCCGATCTTAAAGGGGCTAACATGAGTGAAAAAAGACTTCATTTTATAAAGAAATACGATTGGATCAGAAAGGGGTTAATGTTTGAGCCCAGGGGCCACGACATGATGAGCGGTGCCTTTTTATATCCGCCGTCCAACCCAGAAAATGACTTTGGCATTGTCTTTATAGAGACGAGTGGCTGTCTTCCCATGTGTGGGCATGGCAGTATTGGTGTAATAACGATGGCCATTGAGGAGGGAATTGTGGTTCCCAAGGAACCAGGGAAGGTCAGAATGGAAGCTCCGGCCGGTTTGGTAGAGGTTACCTACCACCAGAATGGAAATAAAGTGGAATGGGTAAAATTGGTCAACGTGGGTTCTTATTTGGCAGCTTCGGAATTGACCGTTACCTCCAAATTTCTTGGGGATCTTACTTTTGACGTGGCCTATGGGGGTAACTACTATGCCATTGTCGATCCGCAGGAAAATTTTTCCGGACTCCAGGATTATTCCGCATCGCAACTGATAGAAATGGCCAGGGAGCTTCGGCAGCAAATCAATTTGAAATATCCCGGAAAATTTGTGCATCCAGAAAATCCGTCCATCAAGGATGTGAGCCACATACTTTGGACGGGCAATACCATTTCACCCGATGCCACTGCAAGAAACGCTGTGTTTTATGGAGATAAAGCCATAGATCGATCACCCTGTGGAACAGGAACTTCCGCCAGAATGGCCCAATGGTACGCAAAGGGTAAACTAGGTTTGGGAGAGGAGTTTGTCCATGAAAGTATTATTGGTTCCAAATTCATTGGTGAGGTAGAATCAGAATGTAAAATTGGTAATTTTATGGGTATAATACCTAGCATTAAGGGTTGGGCACGACAATACGGTTACAATGAAATCAGTATTGACGAATCCGATCCGTATGCCCAAGGTTTTCAGGTGATATAGTCAAGACCAAAATGAAGTTCAAAAGTAAAAAAGATGCATTATTCAGTGTGATAATTTTTGGGACAAATGTATTCTTGATTATTGTCACCATAGCTGGGATTTTAAAAGGAGAAATGGAGAAGGGGGAATATTGGTCTTTAATACCTGTTCTTGGTATTGTCGGATTTTTATTTTGGCTGTATTTCGGAACTAATTATGAGCTTACTAAAGAGAATGGTCTAATCTATAGAAGCGGGCCTTTCAATGGGAAAATAAGTCTTGAGCGTATAACGGAAATCATAAAAGGAAAAACACTTTGGGTGGGTTTCAGACCGGCTACTGCAAGAAAAGGATTGATAATTAAATATGATAAGTTTAATGAAATCTACATAAGCCCAAAAAACAATGAATCTTTTATAGAAAAGATATTGGAATTGAACAAAACAATAAAAATAACCCAATGAATAGGCTATTTTGATTCTATGAGATTTTTTGACACTGGAGTAAGATTATAATTATACCTGTTTAAACATGGCGGACAAAAATACATTGATTGTTGGTGGGGGAATTATGGGACTTTGTTCCGCATATTATTTGCATAAAAAGGGATACCAAGTTACCGTACTGGAAAAATCGCAAGGAGGGTTGGGGGCCTCCTTTGTGAATGCGGGATATCTTACCCCAAGCCATATTGTACCCTTGGCGGCGCCAGGAGTAATTACCAAAGGAATATCCATGATGATGGATAGTAAAAGCCCTTTTTATATCAAGCCGCGGTGGGATATCGATTTTTTCAAATGGGCATGGTCATTTCACAAATCCTCCACCAAGGAAAAGGTGGAAAAAGCAGCACCAATAATAAAGGACATTAATCTGTTGAGTTCCAAGTTGTACGATGAGATAAAGGAGTCGCGGGATTTGGGAGATTTCCATTTGGAAAAGAAGGGGCTGCTCATGATTTACCAGACCGATGCCTATGGCAATGCCGAAAAGGAAGTGGCCGCGAAGGCTAAAGCGATGGGTTTGGAGGTTGCCAACCTCAATGCCGATGAACTAAAAGCGTTGCATGGAGATATCAAGGTAATTGGAAAAGGTGCTTTGCATTACTTTTGCGATGCCCATAGTACGCCAAATGTCTTCATGGCCAAGATGAGGGAGTACCTAATAAAGAGCGGGGTCCAGATAAAGTATGAGGAGGAAGTACTTAAGTTCGATTATTCCGATTCATCCATCCGTAAAGTGCATACCGATAAGGATACCTATACCCCGGACGATATAGTATTGGCCTCTGGGTCGTGGAGCAATAATCTGGTAAAGCAATTGGGTCTGAGATTACAGGTACAGGCGGGGAAGGGCTATTGCATTGATGTCCATAGACCTACAGGAATAAAATTACCAGCCATCTTGATGGAAGCAAAGGTGGCAATTACACCTATGGAAGGATTTACCCGGTTTGCGGGAACTATGGAATTTTCAGGGATTAATTATGATATTAATTTGGATAGGGTCGAAGCTATTGCAGAGGCCGTAAAGAAATTCTATCCTAGCGTTGAAATAACCCAAGAAGAAATTAGGAATGCCAAATGCGGTTTACGTCCTGTATCGCCGGATGGACTCCCGTACATAGGTAAGACAGGCCACTTTGATAATTTGTTTATTGCAACCGGCCATGCCATGATGGGATGGAGTATGGGTCCTGCAACTGGAAAACTTATATCAGAGGTCTTGGAAGGTAGCACCCCTTCCATGGATTTAAAACCGTTTGATCCCGAGAGGAAGTTCCGGTGATTTAGTTACTTCAATTCATTGTAATACCAAACATTCATACTTTCCAATGCATCACGGACAAAAGCATTGTTCGTAAGCGTGCCTGCATATTTAAATCCGTGCTTGCTGTAAGTGATGTTTAAACCATAGGACGTGGCCCTAGCTAACGCATAGATTGTTGTACAACCTACATCCTGCATCAAAGTTTTGATTTCCTGCACCAAATAATAGGAAAGATTCTGTCCCCGGTAATCTGGATGTGTAGCAAAATCAACAATTTCAAGATTGGATTCCGTTGGGTGTACTCTCAAAATAGCCGAGACCAATAATTGTTCTTTCACAAATAGGCCATAGAATTGATGGTCAAGTTCCGCCAATTGTTCAAAATCTTGCTCCCTTTTAATATGCTTGGGATGGTACTTATATGCTTTTTCATGCAAGTCTACCAATTCCGAAAAGTCCTTTGACCCCAATTTTCTTACCTCGTGATTACTAGGTATGCCCATGTGGGGATTTTCATTGGGTTTGTTGGCAGCCATGGCAATGGTTTTTACCGTTTCAATGATTTTCAACTGTTTTTCATCACATTGATGTCTACCCTCGTTCAGATAATCGGCCAAAAAATATCCTGTAGTTTTTCCATGATAAAGTCCAGGTATTTTTGCTTCTACGGTATAGCCATTGGACTCAAATTTATTTATGGCATTTTCCGGAACCCTGCTCAGAATCTTGTCATACTTCTTTTGTTTTGCCAAAGCCGTCATTTTGGGCAGGATGGCATCTATTTTCTCCTGATTTATTTCCGATAAATAAATCCTATTGTGGATTTCTCCATGATATATGGTTGCTCCTTCTATATTTTCTATCGTTTCAAACATATATGATTTAAGATTTGGTAATTAATATTCATTACTCCCTTATTTGACCGTCGCCAAAGACATAATATTTGTTGGTGACCAATTGTTCTAGCCCTAAAGGCCCTCTATGGTGTAACTTGTCAGTACTAATCGCCAGTTCTGCACCTACTCCCATTTGTCCTCCGTCGGTGAAACGTGTAGAGGCATTTTGATATACGGCAGCGCAATCTACCTCCTCCATAAATTGCCTGGCACTACCCTTGTCGCTGGTCATAATGGTTGCAGAGTGGCCACCGGAATTCTCATTGATTTTGGATACGGCTTCATTTAAAGTTTCCACAGCTCCCAAACAACATTTCATAGCCAAAAATTCTTCTTTCCAAATAGAATCGTCGGTAATTTGGGTGGCGTTAGTCAGGGTTTTGGAAACCTTATCATCGACCAAAATATCCACTCCATTGGAACTGAGAAGGTTGTATAATTCGGTTAATTTTTGATCGTAGTTATTTATACTTTGACTGATCAAAATCTTGTCCAATGCATTACACGCCGATATTTTATCCGTTTTTGCGTTCATAATGACCTTTAGACTTTTTTCCCAGTCGGCATTTTCGTCCACATAAAGGAAATTATTTCCCCTACCACTAACAAGCACTGCGCAATTGGCGTGTTCTTTTACAAAGTTTATCAATCTCTCGCCACCTCTGGGAACTATTAAATCTAACTTTTCGGCTGGATTTTTAAGGAAATCTTGGGTTTCCTGTCGGTTCATGGTCAACAGTTGGATATAATCCGTTGGAAGCCCATTTTCCTCCAACGCCTTGTGCCATAATTCTGTAAGTATGGTGTTACTGTGCAAGGCTTCTTTGCCTCCTTTAAGGAGTATTTTATTACTGGCTTTATAAGCCAAAACAGCGGCCTCTATAGTAACATCAGGGCGCGATTCGTAAATAATCATTATGGTTCCAAAAGGTGCAGTTTTATTGGTTATCTCCAATCCATTGTCCAAAATCCTGGTTGAAATGGGTTGGTTAACCGGATCTTCCTGGCTCCGGACCTCTCGTATGGAATGTATCATACCATCTATTTTCTTATCCGTGACAATAAGACGGTCATACATGGCCTGATCCTCTTTTTGGAATAGGTCCAAGTCCTTTTTATTTGCTTTTATGATACTTTCCCTGTTTTTGTCCAACAGGTCTATCATGCTTGTTAATACGTTGTTTTTTATCTCTGTAGTCAATATTTTCATTTTATTAATTCTTCTTCCAAGGTTACTCTTGTCCCTACATTTTTACCATCAATGATGTCGATGATGGTATTCTTCTTTTTACCGTTGGCAATATAGGTCGGTATACCCTTGGCTGCTGCCTGCTGGGCGTAATCCAGTTTGGATCCCATGCCTCCTCGGCCTTCCTCCTCTTTTTTATTATTGTCCTTGATATACTTGTCCAGATTTTCCTCTGGTTTTACATGTTGCACCAAGTCACTGTTCTTTTCATTGGGATCACCTGTGTACAGTCCATCGATATCGGTTAGGATAATGAGTTTGTCCGCATTTAATAGTTGTGCAATCAAACTTGCCAATTCATCATTATCGGAAAACATACTCATAGTTACGGATACGGCGTCATCTTCATTGGCTATGGGTATGACCCCTTCGGACAGGAGTCCTTCACAGCAATTGATCATGTTTTGTCTGTGCACACCAGGGCTAAAATCCCTTTTGGTGGGGAGTACCTGGGCACATTTCATTCCATAATCATGGAAAATATTGTAATAAAGCCTCATCATTCTGGGTTGTCCAATGGCAGAATATACTTGCCGTCTTTGGGTCCTATCCTCGATATTGGATTTTCCCAAAACCTCTTTTCCTGCAATTACGGATCCGGAAGAAACCAGTACGGTAATAATATCCCTTTCGTACAATTTTGCAATTTGCTCTACTAGGTTTCGTAATACAGGTCTAACAATTCTATTGTCTTTGTTGGTCATTACGTTGGTACCAACTTTCACTACTATTTTTTCCTTATACATACGATTTCTCTTTTCCAAGTTCAATGGCACGTTCAAATGCTGCAAAGGCAGCTTCCTTAATTAATTCACCTACCTTGTTATTATCCATACTATCCAAAGCGGCACGGGTAGTACCTCCTTTGCTGGCCACCTTATCCATCCAGGAATTGGGTGAAAGGTCGTTCTGATTGAAGAGTTCAATGGCACCTGTAAAGGTCTGACTTACCAGAACTTTGGAGACATTTTTGGAAAAGCCCATTTTTAGGGCCGCCTCCATCATACTTTGCATAAAATAAAACACATAGGCCGGACCGCTTCCAGAAATACCTGTAGAAGCATCGATAAAATTTTCGTCGCTTACCAAAATGGACTTTCCTGTGGTATCCAATAAACTTTCAATGGTTAAAAGTTCTATTCTGGATACTTCCTCAGAGGCCACAAAAGAGGTCAACCCTTTTCCTATTTGAGCGGGTAGATTGGGCATAGCCCGTACCACTTTATTAAGGCCTGTAAGATCTTTAATCGTTTTAATGGTTACTCCGGCCATGATCGAAATTACAATTTGACCCTTGTTGACCAATGGCTCCATTTTCATCATTAAAGCATCAGCATGGTATGGTTTAACGGCAATAAAAATGATATCTGCCTGTGGAACACAATCTGCCAATTCCTTATAAGTATCAAATTTGGCCTCTTTCCTAAGCGCTTCTAATTTTTCCTCGGAGGTATCCAACACCATGATGTTTCTTCTTTTCAATAGTTTGGATTTGGACATTCCTTCAGCGTAGGTGAGTCCCATATTTCCCGCTCCGATAACTAAAATCTTCATAAGATAGTTTTGTTGTTTATTAAAATTTAAAAGTGATCGTTTAGTTTAAACGAATAGCATTTTTTCTACTCTGTTATTTTTTTTCGTGAAAAAAGTATGTGTGTATTTGTGCATGGTTTTGAACGGCATTCCCAGAAAATATTTTTTAATATAGGTTACCTTCCAGTTCAAACGGCCTAGACTGGTTCTATACACTTCTTTCACATTGCTTTCTCTTTTTATATAAATAATTTTCATTCATTGGTATTTATGGGGCATAACATAAGATTCTCCATGAACCTAACAAATTAGCCATGTTAAGCTTATGTTATATTGATTATCAGATAGTTAATCCTCAAGGATTAATCAAAATTATCGTGGATTTGTTAGTTTATGAGCCAAAGGGAGGGTAATTTGATAATTACCCTTTTTGCTCTTATTGGTCTTCGTTTTCCAATAGATATTGCTGCTTGTATTCGGCCTTTTGCAAGGCTTCCCTTCTTTCTGTAGACTGTTTGGTGTAATGCTGTCTATCCTTAATCTGGTCCAATACTTTGGTTCTTCTATATTTTCTTTTGTACCGTTTGAGGGCACGTTCTATGGATTCTCCTTCTTTTACTTCTATTTTTAGCATAGTTCTTTTTTTAAATTATAAATAACTTCTCAATACTTTATTTCTGGACTTTTTTCTTAGTGCACGCAGTCCTTTTTCGCGTACTTGCCTCACGCGTTCCCGGGTAATATCAAATAAATCACCAATTTCTGAAAGGCTCATAGGGGGCTCTTTTCCAATACCATAAAATAGACGGATTACATCACGCTGTCTTTCAGGTATTGTGTTCAAGGCTTCGTCCAGGTCGGTTTGAAGTGATTCTTCCATCATTTTTTCATCCGGTTTATCCGCATCCTTGGAGGAAAGTACGTTGTATAGGTTGGATGATTCTTCCTCTTTAAAGGGAGCATCCAACGATAGTGACCTTCCGGAACTCTTGATGGAACTTTCCACCTTTTTTACACTCATATCCAATTCCGATGCAATTTCCGATGGATTTGGTGGGCGTTCTAGTTTCTGTTCTAAGGCCGAGTATACCTTGTAGATTTTGGTATTAGTAGCAATTTTATTCTGGGGTAGTCGGATAGATTTTCCATTCTTGGACAACGCCTGTAAAATAGCTTGGCGTATCCACCACACAGCATAGGAAATAAATTTAAAGCCTCGGGTTTCGTCAAAGCGCTTTGCGGCTTTGACCAGTCCCAAATTTCCTTCATTAATAAGGTCTGTTAAACTTAACCCTCTATTTTGATATTGTTTGGCCGCTGAGACCACAAATCTTAGATTGGCATTTACCAATTTTTCCAAAGCCTTTTGGTCGCCCTCTCTTATTCTTTGGGCCAATTCCACCTCCTCATCTGCTGTAATCAGTTCGATTTTACTGATCTCTTGAAAGTATTTTTCAAGTGACTTCGTGTCTCGGTTCGTGATTTGTTTTGTAATTTTTAGTTGACGCATAAAAGTGTTTTGGATTATGACTAACTCACAACCTACACCTTTTATCTAAAAATCCAAATAAATGGACAAAAACCTTCAATTTTGAATGAAATGAGTCAAGATTTAATCGAAATGGCCCTCAAAACACTAAAAATTGAGTAAAATCAACTTTCTTCTCTTAGACTTCGCTATTGCGAACTAATTTTCATAGATAAATCTAGATATTGGAATTTAGAGATATAATTTAAACACCTGATGAAAGGATTTTGGCCCAAATGGAACACGGAATTTGTTTGAAAACGAAATAGTAAATCTCATTTTAAACAGAAAATTCCTATATTTATTTCGGTTTGTCGGAGTACTAAAAATGGTATGTTTAAAGCTATTAATTTTTAAGTAATTCTAGAAGATTTTGATTACCGGCGTAATTTTTTAAATAGAATGCGATGCTCAATATTCAGGAAAGTAACCCTGTAAATATGCTGCGACAGTTCGCAGAGCATTATCGTGCAATATTTGAAGAGGATTTTGGCGCTGCCAATTTAAAGTTGGACAATGAGAAGGGAAAGGGACATATAAGTCTTTTTAAACCTTTTGCCGGTGTTACGGCTTGGGCATATAGCATTCGTTTTGAACAAGATCTAAAATTCAATCTTAATTTTTCATCCAATAAGTTACTCTACTTGGGTATTGTTGTAAATGGGCATCAGTTGCACAAATATTCAAATGAGAAAACTTATCATAAGATTCATCAAAGCCAAAATTTCATCTTGGTTGGAGAGGAGGGTGAAAGTGCTGAGTTTGTTATACCAAAGGGGATCGATTTCAAATGTTGTTACGTCATTTTGGAGCCCAGCAAATTGGAAATTTCAGGTAATAATAATAGTACAAGCTTACAATCCGATTTAAAAAGTGTTTTTTCGCCTTTTCTAAACAAGGATAAATCCTTTAGGTTCTTCGGAGGAATAAGTGGGAGGATTTCTGAAGTGGCAACGACCTTAATAGATAATAAAAGAACCGATGTTGTTGGGAGATTATTGGCCGAAGGGGCATTAATGAATATGTTGGCATTTCAGATTGAGGCCCATGATCGGGAGAAAAACACAGATGATTTATCGCCAAAATTGAGCAAGGCAGAGTTATCCAGAATAACGGATTTGGGAGATTTGATCAGGAAAAATATAAGCAGAAGGCCCTCCATTGAGGAATTGGCAAATATGATCGGAGTTTCACAAAGTAAGTTGCAGACTGGGGTTAAGTATCTCCATGGCCGTACCGTGAACCAATTCGTAACGAACATTCGTTTGGAAGTTGCCCGAGAACTTATTCAAAATACGGATATGAACCAATCTGAAATTTGTTATCACATTGGATTTTCCAGCAGAAGTCATTTCACCAAAATTTTCGAGGAGCGTTTTGGCAAAGTACCTTCTGAGTATAAAAAGGCTTTTATTCGCAACAAACAAGGTTCATAAACAATGAAACGAACCTTTGATTTTTGGGCAAACCTTTCTAGAAATTTTAGTTAATAAACGTTCTTTCATTACTCAAATTTGGAGGCGTCCAAATTGAAAAACCTGACCGCATTATTAAAGAATATATCTCGTTTCTGGTCTTCAGAAAGGTAATCTGCATTTTCAATAACACCAATTGAAGTTTCCAATAGACCGGGCCACATCATTAAATCGGTTCCATATAAAATTCTTTTGGCAAAGCCCGCTTGGACCAATCGCTTCAGATAGGCGTGGATTTCTTCTTGGGGATAACTCCAAATAAACCCGGCCAAGTCAACATACACATAGGCATTGGCTCCCATAAGTGCAATCATCTGGTCTATCATGGGATAACCGGCATGCATGACCCAGATTTTTAGTTTTGGGTGGCGGGCCAACATATCTTCCAATAAGAAAGGTTGTCCAAGAGAGGCTCTATACTTGGGCGAAGTAATATTGGCCATTCCGTTACCGCCTGTACCCATATGAATTCCTACGGGAAAACCAAGTTCTTCGGCAACCCCAAAATATTCGTCCAAGGACATGTCACTTGGGGACATTCCCTGATATTGTGGAGCTACCTCGCCCATGACTTTGTAAAAGCCATTGGACAGGGAATCCCTAAAGGCCTCCACGGTCATTTGATCGGAGTTGCTTATCCCGAAGGATGGAATAATTCGATCTGGTGCAGCGCTATGCCATTTATGAATGATATCCGCATCTCCACTTACTACCATAGTGATGTTCAATTCCTTATTGGCCCTAAGAATGGCCTCTTGCATTTCCTTATCGGTCTTGGCCGGTTTCAAAGGGGCGACACATCCAGTATTGATAAATGATGGCGGATTCTGATTGGGTCCACTTCCCGGCATATCCTTGAGGAACCAAGGACACATTTCAGAAGAAAAGTTTGGGTTAACCTTCATGGCATGTACGTGTACATCTATTATGGGCAACCTTTTTTTGGTTTCTTGGGCGTTACCATCCAACGCAAATACTCCAAAGATAATGGCTAGGAAAAAGGTGGTTTTCAGTGTGTTGGTCAAGTGTTTCATTTTTGATAATATATTTTTCAATTATTTAAATAACATGGGTGCAAATTCGGATAGGTAGATCCTCCAATTGCTCCACGTATGTCCTCCGGTGCTTTCACGGTACTTATAATCGAAGTCTTGCTTGTCAAGTTCATTGCGCATGGTAACCACACTTTCATATAGGAAATCATCTTTTCCACAGGCTATCCAATATAGCTCGGGGTCTGCCTCTTTGAGCGCCAAAATCTGTTGGGCTCTTTTTGAATGGTCTACCTCAATTCCGAATCGGCTCAAATCTGCAAAGCCCATGCTCATGACACCGATATAATCGAAAAGGTTTGGGTTTTCAAAGGAGGTGTTTATAGTTTGTAAACCACCCATGCTTAAACCCGTAAGGGCCCTATTTTCTTTGGTGGCCTTTACCCTAAAATTGTTTTCAATATAGGGAATCACATCGTTGACCAAACTTTTTTCGAACATCATGTTGGCCATTCCCCTGGCGGATTGCTCTACTTTGGGTAGTTTGGGAGATATGGTTTGTGCAGACGCTTGGGTAGGGTTGCCATTGGTCATAACCACAATCATGGGTTTGGCCTTGCCACTATTGATAAGATTGTCCAAGATGGTTGGAGCCACGCCAAGGGTGGGCCATGCTTCTTCGTCACCGCCTCCACCATGTAGCAAATATAAAACCGGATAGTCTTCCTTGGATTCATGATATCCCGGTGGCGTGTAAACGAACATACGACGGGTCAAATCCAAAGTAGGGGATTCATACCAAATTTGATGCACACTTCCTTTAGGACCTGTTTTGGCCCAATAAAGGTCCGACGCGTCACCTGGGACATAAAGTAGACTTTCCGTTCTAAAAGTCCCGTCCCTTGCCACCTTTAAATTAGAAGGGTCTAAGGTGGTAACACCATCCACTAAAAAGGAATAGCCGTATAACTCGGGCTCCAATGGCCCAACAGTGGTAGACCATACACCTTGCCCGTCTTTGGTAAGTACTACGGTCTGTCTTTTCATTCCCTGATTTCCATCGGGTACCATAGGCATCCAATTCCCGGAAAGCGTTACGTTTTCTGCTTTTGGAGCGCTTATACTAAAGACAACGGTATTATCATCCTTTAATTCAGGGGAAACCAAACGTTCCCTTTGACCCACTTCCTGGGCCATTGTATTTAGAGTCATTAGTAATAGCATTGCAGCTGTCTTTTGCCAAAGACTAACTTTCTTGGTAATGTTTAAAAAGGATAATAACATAGTTTTCTCTTTGTTGGGTTCATACATTTTGTTTGTTCTCTCAAATTATCCACGGCGGTTTTTTTATAATTCCGATATGGTCAATTCGCTTTCGTGTAACTGTTAAAGTATTTAGGAATATTAATTATACTAATAATAAAAGGTGATTAGTGACAATTTATACTGGGAAAAATAGTCAATAATTTAAATAAAACAGGGTTTTTAAATGTTAAAGTCTCAAATTGAGACAATAATAATTTTTCTAACCGTACAATAATGTAAAATATATTCCTTGGAAGGGACTATGGTTTGTTCTTATGAGTGATGTTGATCTCTGCTGGTTGTTGCACTATTCATCAAATAAGGCATACGCAGAAGGTTGAATCCCGTCCCGTAGAAAAGTAATAATCGTTAATCAGGACATCCCTTTGACTAATAATTGCAATATCAATTTTTATTCTGTACGATATATTATTTTTGACGGTAACGAAAACATATCGGATGAAAGTTAACGTATTTACAACGGTCCTATTGGCCCTATTTTGTTTAAGCTTGGCAAGTGCGCAACAAATCGATTTCTCAACCCTTAAAAACCTAAACATACGCAATGTAGGTCCTGCGAATATGAGCGGAAGGATAACGGCCATTGACGTCGTCACCAAGAATCCCAAAATCATCTATGTTGGGGCCGCCTCCGGTGGGGTATGGAAATCTGAAAATGGAGGTTCTGCCTGGAAACCTGTTTTTGATGACCAACCTACCCAGAATATTGGTGCATTGGCCATTCAACAAAGTGACCCTAATGTGGTCTGGGTGGGAACTGGCGAGGGAAATCCCAGAAATTCCATGAGCCTTGGTATGGGTATTTTTAAAAGTACCGATGGCGGACTTACTTGGAAACACATGGGCCTCGAAAGTACAAAGACCATCCATAGAATCCTTATCGACCCCAATGATCCTAATGTTGTTTATGTAGGTGCCATGGGAGATCCTTTTACAGCAAATGCAGATAGGGGACTTTTCAAAACCGTTGATGGCGGACAGCATTGGGAGAAAATGCTATTTACAAATGAAAAATCCGGAGTTGCGGATATGGTCATGGACCCAACAAATCCAAATCGAATTTTTGTGGCCATGTATGAACATGAACGTACACCCTACTATTTCACTTCTGGGGGAAAAGGTTCGGGGCTTTACCTAACAACCGATTCGGGAAAAAGTTGGAAAAAACTGGATGAAAAGAATGGGTTGCCCTCAGGTGATTTAGGACGTATCGGGTTGGCAATTGCCCCTTCGGAGCCCAATAGAATGTATGCCAAGATAGAGGCAAAAAAGAATGCCATCTATCGTAGCGATGATGGTGGCAGCAGTTGGAAAATGATCAATGATAATCCCAAGTTTGCCAATAACCGACCGTTTTACTTTCAGGATTTGGCAGTTGATTCGGAAGATGCAGACCGAGTCTATAACATTTACCAACCTTTATCCGTCAGTTATAATGGGGCGGCAACTTTTGATACCATCCCAATGATACCGGCTGATGAAACTAAGGGAATTCATGCAGATTTTCATGCGTTTTGGGTGAATCCCAAGGATGCGAAACATTTTATAATCGGTGGTGATGGTGGTCTTGGTATTACCTACGATCATGGGAAAAGTTGGTATTTTCCAGAGACCATTCCCGTGGCGCAATTTTATCATGTGGGTGTCGATAATGATCGCCCATATAATGTGTACGGAGGTATGCAGGACAATGGCAACTGGTCCGGACCGGCATATACATGGAAACGCGGAGGTATACGTACCCTATATTGGCAATATTTGGTGGGGGGCGATGGTTTTGACATTTCACCCGACCTCGATAATTCGCGTTTTGGCTATGGTTCCTCACAAAATGGAAACTTGTATCGATACGATAAATTGACGGGATATTATGTGAGTATTCAACCCCCGGCACCCGACCTAAATACGATTCTTCGCTTTAATTGGAATGCGGGTTTTGCAAGGGACCCCTTCAATTCTGATGCTGCTTATTATGGATCGCAATTTGTTCATTATACTGAAGACAAAGGAGCTACTTGGCAAGTTATTTCTCCGGATTTGACAACTAACAATCCAGACTATCAAAAAAAGGACTATGGGGGACTCACCTTGGATGTATCGGGTGCCGAACGATATTCCTCTATTTTAACGATAGCCCCAAGTCCGAAAAACAAGGAAGTGGTTTGGGTAGGAACCGACGACGGTCAAGTTCAACTAACCAAAGATGGTGGCGAGACCTGGGTCAACTTAACGCCTAATGTTGGGCAATTACCTGAGGAAGGATGGATCGCCCAAATTGAAGCTTCCCGATACGATGTAGGTACTGCTTGGATGGTCGTGAACAATTACAGAAAAGGGGATTACGAGCCCTATCTTTTTAAAACGGTCGATTTTGGAAAAACATGGCAGCGAATGGTCAATGCCAATACGGTGAAAGGCTATGCATTAAGTATTGTCCAGGATCCTGTAGAACCCAATTTAGTATTTCTGGGAACTGAAAATGGATTGTGGGTCAGTGTGGATGAAGGACAAACCTGGGCCCAGTTTAAAAATGGATTTCCTTCCGTTTCCACCATGGATTTAAAGATTCAGGAACCGGAGTCGGCATTGATTGTTGGAACTTTTGGACGGGCTATTTGGGTGTTAGACGATTTGTTGTCCTTACGGGAAATTGCTGGGAACCGAATAAAATCGGGTATTACGGCCTTGCCCATGAACGATGCCGTTCAGGTAAAAGGCTTGTTTATAAACCCCCCAGGGAATATTTGGACCGGTTTCCATACCACTTTTGAAGGAGAAAACAAGGTGTTTCAAAAAACAAAGATTCCATTTATTATATCCGAAATGTTCAGTGACACTCTCGTACAGGCCGATATTTTTGATGCTCAAAACAACAAAATCAATTCGGTACAAACCAAGGATTTAGAAGAAGGGCTTAACTATTTGATTTGGAAGTTGGATGAGAAATCGAGTTCCTTACCAGGTTCATGGTCGGATGATTTTTCTCGGGATATCCCGGTGTTGCATGGTGAATACTCCATCGTAGTGCAATATGGTTCTTCAACGGATACTACGAAAGTAAAGGTTATTCCTGATCCAAGATTTGATGTAGATCCCGAAGTGGATCGTGAACTATATGCCTATCGGAAAGCCGCTGATACGGAAGTGGCTATGTTATCCGAAAAATTGAAAACTATTGATGAAAAGATAAAGCAGGTGGAGAAATTATCAAAGCAGCTTGATAGTACCTCTTATAAAGTCAATAAATCCTTGGAGAGAAAAATCAATGCAATGAAGCAGGCCTTAAAAGACTTGCGGGCAAAAGGGCAGAGCCCAAGACCGGAAAGGCAAGTAGGGGCATGGCAATCCTTTGAAACCTCGCCCTATTCCAAAATTAGGGAAGTATTGAATATTGCTGCGGCCCAGACCCGTGTGCCATCACAACAGCATCAAGAGATTTTGAAACAGGCGAAGATGTTGATTTCAGATTTTTCAACTGAGGTAGACCGTTTTATGAAAAAGGAGTGGCCATCTTTTGAAAGCGAGATCAAAAAATCAAATCTGAAGTGGTAGATGTACAAACCCTGATATGATTTAAAAAGATAATTAGGATAGAACCGCCTCCGCTTCAATCTCCACCAAATAACCATCGCCTACCAATTTGGCCTCCACCAAGGTATTTGCCGGATTGATACCGTTGAACCGTTCACCATGGGCATATGCTACGGACTCCCAATCCTTTAGTTGGTTTACAAAAATTCGGGTTCGTACCACATCCGCTAGGGTACCACCAAAAGAGGTAATGACGCCTTCTATCTTGTCAATAATGAAATGCGTCTGCGCGGCGGGGTCGTTACCTCCGATCATTTTACTGCCATGCGTGGCCGTTGTGCCAGACACGTGGATTCGGTTGTCTATTTTTACGGCCCGACAATACCCTGCGTATTCCTCCCATTCGGTTCCGCTAAAAATTTGTTCGCGATGATTGCCTGTTTTTATGGGTGTAAAAGCTCTTGGAATGGTTTCCAAGTGATCGCTGAGGTCTCCGGATGCGGTCAAAAACGGCGGTTTTCTATATTCGTCCCCGCAGTCGCCCGGTATCATTTGTAAGGCTTTCAGAGCCGTTTTGATCGCGTCTAAATCAGCGGAATCCAAGTTGATGTCCAACATGTTCCTGTTGTCCTGGATATGCTCGCTTTCACCCAGTCTAGCTCCAACGATTACGGCAGCTACGGCCGGATTCTCAAGGATGTATCTTGTGGCGATATTAGCGATAGACGCATGGTGTTTTTCAGCAATGTTCTTTACGGTCTGCAATACGTTTTGATAGGGTTGCCAACCTCCTGCAGCATCAATGAACCGCTTATATTTCATTTGTGACCAGGTGGTCAATGCTTCCTGTGAAGGTTCTGGTTTTCCTAACCATTTATCGGTTAAAAACCCACCGGCCAAGGTACCAAAGGCCAATAATTTTACACCGTATTCTTTGCAAACATCAGCCATTTTACCCATGGCCCGTTGATCAATCAAGGAATGGCAAATTTGATTGCTCACAATTGGGATGCCACTGGCCAAGGCTATTCGTAAATGGGCGGCATCAAAGTTGGTAACACCAATATGTTTAATAAGTCCTTCTTCCTGCAATTCCTTCAGATAAAAAAGTCCGTCCAACCAACTGGCATCCGGATAGTACCACGCGTGAAACTGCATCAGGTCAATAGAAGACTGTTGCATTCTATCCAATGCGGTGTTTACCGCTTCCCGAACGTCTTCCCGAGTAATCTTACCGGGTTTGGGCACCCATTTGGTGAATAATTGTACCTGGTTTTTGTCATCCAAGCTATTTTTAAACGTACCCGAAATAATTTCGCTAGATCCATAATGGTCGGCCATATCAAAAGAAG
>JAUIGC010000018.1 GCA_030429835.1 Bacteroidia bacterium | reverse complement strand
GTAATCTTCACAGGGACAGGTGGCCACTTGTCCGTTAAAGGTCATGGTGGAACACTCATTGGGTGCATGGTTGGGGCAGCTTGCCTCAAAAGCACGAAATTGGTTAAAACCGGCATTGATAATAAATACCCCTCGGGTACCAACACCATCCTGGGTTATTAAAACGGCACTGCCCGTATTGGTCAACGGACTGTATAAGGGAAGATTAAGGTTGGCATCGAACCTAAAGCTTATTTCTTGTAAATATGGATTTCTGTTGGTGCTATTGTTATCACATGCCAAAAAAATAAGCAAGAAAAAAAGGCCAATAAATCGTTTCATGTCCTGTTAATGTTTGGGGAATGCTAACGCAAATTTGCGTAAAATTATATATATTTGTGTTAAATCCTCTCTAAATAAGTCGTATGGAAACGGCTGTTATAGAGGATTTTGCTATTTATAAAACGACGACACAATGAGTAACGTATCATACTATACAGCAGAGGGATTAAAAAAGCTAAAGGAAGAATTGAATTATTTGAGGGATGTAGAGCGTCCCAAAGCTTCCCAAGCCATTGCAGAAGCCAGGGATAAGGGCGATTTGTCAGAAAATGCCGAATATGATGCGGCGAAGGAAGCACAGGGTCTTTTGGAAATGAAAATTTCAAAAATGGAGGCTACATTGGCCAATGCAAGACTCATAGATGAATCCCAATTGGATACCTCCAAAGTGCTTGTACTTTCCACCGTAAAACTGAAGAACCAGACCAATGGTATGGAAATGAAATACAAATTGGTAGCTGAGAGTGAGGCCGATTTAAAATCGGGTAAAATCTCCGTGAACTCCCCCATTGGTAAAGGATTGTTGGGGAAAAGCGTTGGAGATACAGCCGAGATTTCCGTTCCCAACGGAACCATGAAATTCGATATTCTCGAAATTACACGGGAATAATAAATTAGAATCACCTAATTGGAATCCCATCATAATTATTATGGTGGGATTTTTTTTGCTGATTTCTTTTCTGAAAGATTATGGAGAATTAGTTCACTAGCTCAATGGAAATACTATGCTATTCTTTTGGTATCCTTTATGAACATTAGAAAATAAGTATCTTACATGTAAAATAGGAATATAGTAACTTGTTACCATATACCATTGTTGTGCTTCATTATGACCAACCATTAATCAATGATAAAATTCTTTAGAAAAATTCGTCAAAACTTGCTTTCAGAAGGGAAAACTGGAAAATATGTAAAATACGCAATTGGAGAAATTGTTCTTGTGGTTATTGGAATTCTAATAGCATTGCAGATAAATAATTGGAACGAAAACAGAAAAAATACAGAAAAGGAAAATAAATACTTGTCAAATCTAAATAAGGAAATTATCAATGATTCTCTGTCTGTTGAAAGAGGCTGGTTCAATAACAGACAAAAAAAAATTAAATGTTTAGAACTGGCAAGAAACTATGTGATGGGAAATTTTAGTCCAACGGATACACTTCTCTTTATAAATAATGTTGGTTTTGGCGGAATAAATAGTAGGGCATCTTTTACAGGTTCCACTAGAACTTACAGTGAATTGGTTAGTACAGGAAATTTAAGTTTAATATCCAATGACAGTATACGAGAACTAATAGTACAATATTACGCCACTAAGGATTTTTTAGAGGAATATTTGAGAAATATAAGAAGTGATTATGCCACTTATGTAAATGGAATCAAAGTATATAATTCAAAATATCCAGATAGTATTAATGCTATTGAAATTCCAAGAATTTTAAAAAAATTAAAAACCGATGAATTTCATAGTTTAATTAACCAAGAATTAACTTATACCTATTCTATAGAAAGGCCATTACAACTAAGTAAGAAAGGAGCATATACACTTAACAAGAGAATAGAACAATTCTTAAATAACAAATAACGAAAGCACAACAATGGCTATAATTCATTGCTGTTTATTGCTAAATTTAAACTTTTAAACCATTAACAGAGCCCGATTTCTTACCGACAATTTCCTGCCGGAAATCGCCGCAACGAAATCATAGCCCAACCGTTAAGACTTAAATTAAACCATCATACTTTTATTTAAAAATTAAAACCATGGCAACCATATTTACTAAAATCATTCAGGGCGAAATACCCTGTTATAAAATTGCAGAGGACGAGAACTATTTGGCGTTTTTGGATATCAATCCCAATGCCAAAGGGCATACGCTTTGCATACCCAAAGTGGAGGTAGATAAAATCCTGGATTTGGATGAAAAAACCTATATGGGGTTAATGGCATTCTCCAGAAAAGTAGGAAAGGCCGTTGAAAAGGCAATGGATTGCAAAAGGGTGGGTTTAACGGTCATCGGTCTGGAAGTACCACACGTTCACGTGCATTTGATTCCACTAAATTCTATGCAAGACGCCACATTTCAAAATAAGGTAAAATTATCGGAAGAAGAATTCAAAAAGGTAGCCGAAGCCATCGCTTCTAAACTTTAATGGTGCCTCCCAGAAAGAAGTAGACTCCAATACCCACAACCGCGATCATCAACAAAAGGATTATAAAAAATAGGAATGTTGGTTTTGTTGATTTCCTTTCCGGAACCACGGTCTTTTGATAGTAATCGAACATCCGTTCAATATCGTCTGTCCATTTTACGGGGTAAATCATGGAGTTGCATTTTCTGCACACTATTTGGTTCGTTATTTCATTGGTGGTCTTATGGAAGAAGGCACCGTAAGTATGCTTTTGATAAAAAGTGAGCTTTAAATCCTGATTAAAACACTCGGGACAATTATTGGTTAGGTCTGCTTCCTTAATTACTTTAAGTTTTTCCTTTGCCATGACTATTGATGTACTTTAAGTGTGATTTGCATGATTGTTCCTTCTTTTCCTGAGGAAAGCACTTTTATTTTTCCGTTATGATATTCTTCAACAATTCTTTTAACAAGGGATAGGCCCAAGCCCCACCCTCGTTTTTTCGTAGTTACTCCAGGGTTAAAAATAGTATTAAAATTACTTTTGGAGATTCCATGACCGGTATCGGCTATAAGAATGTTCACGAATTTTCCATTGGGCACTATCTCAATGGCGATGCTTCCTTTGCCCTTCATTGCATCGATACCGTTTTTGACCAGATTCTCTATGGTCCAATTATAGAGGGATCTGTTCAATAATACAGGGGTGCTGTCCAAATGGGAATTAAATGAAAAATGAATCAATTTGGAACTCCTCCTTTTTAGATAATCGTAGGCGTTTCTTGTCTCTTTTACGATATCGCATTTATCAAGAGTGGGAAGGGAACCTATCTTGGAAAAACGTTCCGTAATTGTTTGCAAGCGAGCAATGTCCTTTTCGATTTCCTTGGTGATGTCCGGATTAATATTTTCGGTTTTTAATATTTCGTTCCAACCAAGAAGGGAGGAAAGCGGGGTTCCAATTTGGTGTGCGGTTTCCTTTGCCATACCGGCCCAAAGCTTATTTTGTTCCGAGGCCTTATTGGTCTTGAACAAGAAATAAATGACGGCCCCAAAAAGTAGGATGATCAAAAGTAAGGCGATGGGGTAGAACTTCAATTTGTTCAAAACTTCAGAATTTCCATAATACAGGGTTGCCAAATGTTCCCCTTGTTGGTCTATGGAAATAGGTATGTTTTCGTCCTGGAATTGTCGTAATTTTTTGGAGATATACAGGGAATCCGCAGCGAGCTCAGGCGGAATGTTGTTCACGCGGATGGAGCTGTCCTTGTTTATAAGGATCATGGGCGTTGAGGTATTGTTTTGAAACACCTTTAAATGTAGACTCCCCAGATCCACGTTTTCCGCCGATTGCAGGAATTCTGATTGGGCCGTGGCCCAAATCTCCATTTTTAAACGTTCTTCTTCCTTAAAAGTCTTAAAAAAACTATTCGTGTTCCATAGAATCAGGCTTACCACAATAAAGGAGCCAATTACCAGGAATATATTGGAAGTCTTGTTCTTAGGACTAAAATTCATCCAAAAATTTTGTTCTATTAAAGATAACCTAAAATGTAAATATTTGTTGTGTATTGATGGACCTACAGTTTTATTCCCCGCTCATTTTGTTTACTTTTGGTTTCTGTAGTAAAAGAGTATTAAGATGGAACTAGAAGGTAAAATTAAAATGATTGGAGATACTAAAACGTTTGGAAACAACGGTTTTAGAAAACGAGAAGTGGTAGTGACCACAGAAGAACAATATCCTCAACATATCATGGTCGAGTTTGTTCAGGATAAATGTGATTTGTTGAACAATTATAATTTAGGTCAAGATGTAAAAATCAGCATCAACCTAAGAGGTAGGGAATGGACAAATCCACAGGGAGAGACCAAATACTTCAATTCCATACAAGGATGGAGGATAGAAAACCTACAAGCGTCCCAACCCGAGGGAATGCCTCCTGTGCCACCTATGGAAGCCTTTGAACCCGCAGACAATCTTAACGAAGAAGATCACGACGACCTTCCTTTTTAAATTTTTGGGATAGTTCAGTATAACCGGTTAATGAAACTTGTTTGGCCTTAAAAAGTTAAACAAGTTTTTTTGTTTTTATTCATTTTAGTAACTTAAAATAAAAAATTGAAATCGGGAAGAGGTGAAAATTCCATATACTTCTTAACGGACGAATTATATTTTCCACCCGTGGAAAATGCCAATGATGAAGGGCTCTTGGCCGTGGGCGGGGACCTTTCTACCGAAAGATTGTTATTGGCTTACAAAAGTGGCATTTTTCCATGGTTTAATGAGGATTCTCTAATTCTGTGGTGGAGCCCAGACCCAAGGATGGTGCTCTACCCTGATGAGGTAAAGGTCTCAAAAAGTATGCGGAAGGTCATAAATTCGAAAGTGTTTAGCATTTCTATAAACACTTGTTTTGAAACTGTTTTGGAACAATGTTCCTCCATTGAACGAGAGGGTCAAAATGGTACTTGGATTACCAAAGAAATGAAGAATGCCTATAACAATTTGCATAAAAAAGGGATTGCCAAGTCCTATGAGGTTTGGGAGAACGGAAATTTAGTAGGCGGTCTTTATGGCGTAGACTTGGGTCATGTATTCTGTGGTGAGAGTATGTTTAGTAAAAGATCCAACGCATCAAAGTTCGCTTTTATTCATTTAGCAAAGGATTTACAGGAAAAAGGGTACCGATTTATAGATTGCCAATTGTATACGGACCATTTGGCCAGCCTTGGCGCTAAGGAAGTATCCCGGGAATCCTTTATGGAACAGTTAAAGGCTTAGTACAAGTTCAGTTAAAAAGAAGAGTTCATTTTCTAAACTCCCGGTGTAGTTTTCCGCTCGGTATTCTCCTCCTATTTGAAATTTGGTCGTTGGGCTAAGGACCCAACCAAGTTTTGGTGTAATCCTTTGATCGTATTCTGGGGTCATGGATTTTCCTGCACTCAAAAGGGATTCTGTAGAAATGACCAGATAGGGTTCACCAACATCCAATTTTTCACCCATCAATGGAAAATCCACAGCGAAACGGTACCGAAATCTGTGTACGGTATTTTCACGGGTAATCCTTTGTTCCGTCCTAAATCTGTTTCCATATCGAAAGCTACCTTTTTTAAAGGTGACATTGAATTGTTGGGTTAGCCTTAGTTCATTGTTCGTTTCATTATTGAACATATTCCGAAGTCTGTATTTTATTCCAAAGCCAACACTCTCGTTGTCCCTTGTCTTGAGATTTGAAAAATGATTGACATCCATCTGTCTAACAGTAAGTTGAATGTCGGAATCCCTATAAAAAAAGGAGCGGTTTTCAATAGAAAAATTATGGGAATAGTTTGGGGTAACGTCATAATTGATGGCCACTTGCGGATTCCAATAGCCCGTAAGATTATCCTGTGCCCAGTGTATTGTTGGTACCATCGAGAAAATGAGAAAAAGCAGTATGGTCGTTTTCTTAATACAGGACATGGTCATAATTGGGAGGTAAGGACTTCCTTGATTTCTTGAAACTACCATCCGACCCAAAAAGCAACTCATATTCATAATAACCAACATCCTTTTTACCCCCTACCATGATTTCATAGTTAATGGTTGGCAAAATCAAATTTTGAAATGCATTATTGATTGTTTTGTCCAATGGTTCCTTGGGGGTAGCTGGGTATTGTTGCTGAATTCTTTTAATGCGATATTTAGTAAAGGAACTGCTAAGATAATCGGTGATTTTGAGGAATGTTTCTTCGGGTATGTCCACTTCTTTGATTAAAATTTCAACGTCCTCCAGTACTCCTTTTTCATCAAACTCAACGCTATACCATAACCTGTCCTTTTTAAATTTGACTTCATAACTAACTTTGGCGCTATCTGTTTCGCGATAAAATTTTATACGTCTGGCATCTTCTAACTTCTCTGCTATAAGTTGCACGGCCGCAGATGGAAATTGAGTTTTTCTAATTCTATATTCCCTTTCATATTTATTTTGGGCGTTCATAAATGTCCCTAAAAGGATTACAAAAAAAATTAGGCTATACTTCTTCATATCTAAAACAACTTGTTTCATGATCGTTCACCATCCCCGTGGCCTGCATCATGGCATAGACAACGGTACTTCCAACAAATTTGAAACCTCTTTTTTTAAGGTCTTTACTGATGATGTCCGAAAGTGGGGTGTTTCCGGGAGCATCCTTGTAGTGGGAAATACTGTTTTTAATGGGGGAATCATCAACAAACGCCCAGAAGTATTTGCTAAAACTTCCAAATTCTTTTTGAATTTCCATAAAGGCAGCGGCGTTTGATACCGTTGCGTTTACCTTTAGTTTATTTCTGATTATCCCCTCGTTCTTCAAAAGGGCGTTAATTTTTTCTTGCTTGTAGTCGGCAATTTTTTTGTAGTCGAAATCGTCAAAGGCAGCCCTAAAATTTTCCCGTTTTCTTAGGATGGTTATCCAGCTTAACCCAGCTTGAAAGGTTTCCAAGATCAGAAATTCGAATAGGCTTGAGTCGTCTTTTACGGGTACGCCCCATTCCGTATCATGATATGCCTCGTAAAGGGAATCACCTAAGCACCAGCCACAACGTTTTAATTTATTTTGGTTCAATTCCATAAGGGTTAAGATAGTACATTCAAATAGGAACAAATGTAAAAATTCCCTTCACAACTATTATGTGAGGGGAATTTTGTTTTAATTTTTGACAAGGATTTTAGTTTGTGGCAACGGTAGATTTGTTTCTTAAATCTAGAAACTGTAATTCTCCGTCTTCCAAAGCATTGTTTATATCGGCATTAACGTACTTATAGGTGTTAAAGAATTTTTTGCCACTAACCGATGTAAGTTTGACCATGTCATCATTCAATACCTTGACCACTTTTACCTTTACATCGTCAAGGGCTTGGTAATTGGCCACCCCTCCACGCTTAATTATAAAATTTGCCCTTGGGAAATGAATATGGTCAAAGGGAAGGTTAGTGGTTTTCTGTATGGTAAAAATATCCCCAACCTTAATATTGGCCTTATCAGTTTGACTGGTAGCGGCAAAGGATATTAAAAATAATGTTAAAAAAGAAAGTACATTTTTCATTTTGCTATCAATTTAGGGTTAATATATAGATTGTTAAAAGAGTAAAATGACTTCGAAAATAAATAGTTGAGAATTTTACCCTCAAAAATTATCATATCCTCAAAATCAATACTGTTAATCTTTCAATTCAAAAATAAAAGATCAAATTAATATAAAAGTATTGCTTTTGTTAAAAAGAGTTAAACTTTTAAAAATTAATAGTATTGCTATTATATTAGCGGGTATTTACTAATAAAATAAGGAGATGGAAGAGCTCTTTCAAGGTGTAAAAATTCGTGTTAACGATAAATTGTATGTTAAAGATCCGGAATCTTCAGAACTGGGAAAATCCATTGTAAAAATGAGTATCGTTATGATGGGGGAACTAGGTTTTGAGAAGTTTAATTTTAGAAAATTGGGGGAAAGAATCGGTTCGAACGAAAGTTCCATTTATCGCTATTTTGAGAACAAACACAAACTCTTGCTATACTTAACTTCCTGGTATTGGGGGTGGATGGAATATCAACTTGTTTTCGCCACACATAATATTGCGCAGCCTACGGAAAAATTGACGAAGGCCATATACATGATTAGCAGGGAAATTACCGAGGATTCCAACTTTTCACATATCAATGAAGTTTTGTTGAACCAAATTGTCATCAACGAATATTCTAAGTCCTATCTTACCAAGGAAGTGGATGAGGAAGATAAGGAGGGGTATTTTGCCAGTTACAAAAGATTGGCACGGAGGTTAAGCGAAATGATAAAACAGTTTAACCCAAACTATAAGTATCCTTCCAGTTTGGCGAGTACAATTTTAGGTGGTGCCTTGCACCAACATTTTCTCAAAGATCATTTTTCTTCCATGACAGAATGTGGTGGTGAAGTCACTCCTACGGAATATTTGACCAATCTTGTTTTCAACGTACTAAATCAGAACCTTAATGGCTAAAATAGTATTGACCACTTGGCAGCGGCTTATTGGCATGTTGCGTTTGGATAAAAGAGATGTTTTTCAAATTTTTTATTATGCCATTTTCGCCGGACTTGTAAGTCTGTCGCTTCCTTTGGGAATACAGGCTATTATCAACTTGATACAAGGAGCACAGATCAGTACCTCATGGATCGTATTGGTAGTTTTGGTAACCCTAGGGGTGGTTTTCGTGGGTATTTTGCAATTGATGCAAATAAGGATTATAGAAAATCTTCAACAGAAAATATTTACCAGGGCCTCTTTTGAATTTGCCTACAGGTTCCCTAAGATAAAAATGAGCGAGCTTTACAACTACTATCCACCGGAGCTGGCAAACCGTTTTTTTGACACTTTGACCATACAAAAATCCCTATCAAAGGTATTGATAGACTTTCCTGCGGCTTTGCTACAAATTATCTTTGGGTTGCTGTTGCTTTCCTTCTACCACCCTTTCTTTATCATTTATGGTATGTTATTGTTGGGACTTATATATGTGGTGTTCAAGTTTACGGCAAAAAAGGGTCTGGAAACAAGCCTAGAGGAATCCAAGAATAAATATAAGGTAGCACATTGGTTGCAGGAAATTGCAAGGTCCATTATAAGTTTTAAGCTTTCCGGTAAGACCTCACATGCCATTGATAAAAACGATACCCTTGTTTCCCAGTATTTGGATGCCAGGGAAGGACACTTTAGGATTCTCGTGATTCAGTTCATCCAAATGATCGGTTTTAAAGTTTTGGTTACAGCTGGTCTACTTTTAATAGGTGGGCTTTTGGTGTTAAACCAAGAGATGAATATAGGTCAGTTTGTAGCTGCCGAGATTATTATTCTATTGGTTATAAATTCCGTTGAAAAGTTAATTATGGGTCTAGAGACATTCTATGACTTACTTACTTCATTGGAAAAAATGGGTCAGGTCGTAGATAAGGAATTGGAGTCTCAGGAAGGGGAAAAACCCTTTGCTGAAGGCGAATCGTTTACCGTAGAACTGGATGATGTCCGTTACAGTCTTCCAGATACCGGAAAAGTAGTGTTGAATGGCATCAGTTTAGTCATAAAGCCAGATAGTCTCATACATCTTAAAGGGGGAAGGAACTCTGGGAGGACCAGTCTATTAAGGGTTATTGCCGGAATTTTGGAGCCCGATTCTGGCGGAGTGTATATCAATAATGCCTCGTTGAAGGGCATAAATCTTAATTATTATCGATCCTTCGTTGGTCAATCACTGTCCGAAGAAACACCATTTGAAGGCACCATATTGGATAATATAACCTTTGGAGATAAGTCCATTTCCCAAGAACAAATTTATTGGGCCTTGGAAAATGTAGGCCTTACAGGTTTTGTAAAGGAACAACCCAACGGATTGCAGACCATTATATACCCGGAAGGCAAGGAGATTCCATATATCGTTTCCAAAAAAATAGTGCTGGCCAGAAGTATTGTCAACAAACCAAAGCTTTTGGTTCTAAAAGATCCGCTTGATCAATTTGGCCGGGCAGAGGCAGATAGGATTATACGCTTTTTAACGGACCCCAAGAATGGTTGGGCTCTAGTAGTCGTTGGTGAAAATGAAATCTGGTCTCAATATTGTAATAGAGTGGTCACCATGGAAAATGGTAAGGTGTTGAACGATATAAATAAGTAAGGACATGTTGAATATCTCTCATAACAAGCTTAATGAAAAGGTTTCTCTGGAACGCTTTACTTCTGCTAAAAAAGTATTTCATCAGCGACACTATAAGCATTTTAATAGGTTTTTGGCAGCCTTTGCCCTTATAGGTATTATTGTTCTTTTTCTTCCTTGGACCCAGAACATAACAGGGACGGGTTCCGTGACGACATTGACGCCGGACCAACGTCCGCAGACTATTCAATCACCCATTCCTGGAAGAATAGAAAAGTGGTATGTAAGGGAAGGGGATTACGTGAAAAAAGGGGATACCATTTTGCATATTTCTGAGGTTAAAAATGAATATTTTGACCCTAGACTTGTCGAAAGAACTGGCAATCAGCTAAAAGCTAAGGAAGCCTCGGTAAATTCATACCAGGGTAAGGTTAAGGCATTAAATGTTCAAATAGCGGCCTTGGTCAATGAACGCAAATTGAAACTGCAGCAAGCACAGAATAAACTGATGCAGGCGAAACTGAAGGTACAGAGTGATAGTATAGACCTTGAGGCGGCCAAGACAAATATTCTAATAGCCCAAAGACAGTTTAACCGTACTGAACAATTGGAAAATGAAGGATTAAAGGCGGTTACCGATGTGGAGGAAAAACGAATGAAACTCCAAGAGGCACAGGCAAAATTGATATCGCAGGAAAATAAACTTTTGGCGGCCAAGAACGAGGTTATCAATTCTGAGGTGGAAATCAATAGGGTGCAAGCTGAATACACCGATAAGGTGTCAAAAGCCCAAAGTGATATGTTTACGGCCCAGTCCAATCAATTTGATTCTGAGGCTCAGGTCAATAAGCTGGAGAGTGAGGTGTCCAATTATGAAATACGGAACGATTTGTATTACATCCGTGCACCACAAAATGGTTTTATCAACAAGGCCATTCAGGCAGGTATCGGGGAAACCTTTAAGGAAGGCGACCGTTTGGTGGGCATAATGCCCTCCGACTACGACGTGGCGGTAGAGACCTTTGTTGAACCTATAGATTTGCCCTTGATTCATTTGGGCGAAAAAATCAGGATTCAGTTCGATGGTTGGCCAGTAATCGTTTTTAGCGGATGGCCTAATGTCTCATACGGTACCTACGGGGGTAAAGTTGTGGCCATAGAAACCTTTATAAGTCCCAATGGAAAATATCGTGTGCTAGTGGCCCCTGACGAGGAGGACCATCCATGGCCAGATGCCATTCGTGTGGGTTCTGGTGTTAGGACGATAGCGCTGCTGGAGGATGTACCCATTTGGTTCGAACTATGGAGACAGTTAAATGGATTCCCTCCAAACTATTACCAGCCACAGGGAGCCCAAGATAAACCGGTCAAAAAATAGGTATGAACAAATATTTTTTTCTAAGCCTACTCTTTTGTAGCTGTTTTTTGGTCAACGGTCAACAGACAGATACATTGGTTCTCAAGTTCAACGAGTACCTTGGCTATGTAAAACGATTTCATCCCATTGCCAAGCAAGCAGAACTGGCCCTTAGCACGGGCCAAGCAAATTTGCTTAAGGCAAGAGGAGGTTTTGATCCAAAAATAGATGTTGACTATAAGCGAAAGAACTTTAAGGGGACCGAGTATTATGACCGGCTTAATGCCACGTTCAAGATTCCCACTTGGTACGGTATAGAGCTAAAGGGTAACTTTGAGCAAAATGAGGGGGATTTTATTAATCCTGATGAATCGGTTCCAGAGGACGGACTCTATAGTGCCGGGGTATCCTTGTCCTTGGGACGGGGTTCCTGGATCAACGAGCGAATGGCCACCCTCAAAAAAGCTAAATTCTTTAGGGAACAGAGCAAAGCCGACCGGGATTTATTGGTGAACCAGATTTTGTTCGATGCTTCCCTGGCCTATTTTGATTGGTTACAGGCCTATAGAAATAGCAAAGTGTATTCCGATTTCCTGGAAAATGCACAAATCCGCTTTTTGGGAATTCGTACAAGTGCCCTTGCAGGGGAAATTGCTGCCATTGATACCGTGGAGGCCAAAATTGCCGTTCAAAACCGGGCTCTTGATTTGGAACAGGCAAGGGTCAATCTGGTGAATAAATCCATGGCGCTATCCAATTTTCTTTGGTTAGGGGAGAATATTCCTGTGAACTTACAACCCAATGTTGTACCCGAGGAAAACTTGGATATGGAAATAGACCAAACCTTTGAAATATTGGGCAAACCTTTGGACAGTTTTTCCTTGGAAAACCATCCAAAGCTCAAAAGTCTGGGTTTTAAGGTGGATGGACTCTTAGTGGATAAAAGGCTAAAGACGAACAAACTTCTACCCACTATTGATGTTGAGTATAATCTACTTACAGAAACCCCGGAATTTGTAAATTCCTTTCAAACAGAGTATTATAAGGGAGGGGTTACTTTTCAATTGCCCCTGTTCTTAAGGAAGGAACGAGGCGATTTGAAATTGGCAAAAATAAAGTTGTTGGATGCCCAAATGGAATTTGACAATGCGGAAGTGGCCATTCAAAATAAGGTCACGGCCATTTATAATGAATTGGATTCTTTTGAAAATCAGAACCAACTGATACAGGATATCGTTACCAATTACCAAAGAATGCTGACCGCCGAGGAACGGAAATTCAGTTTTGGCGAGAGTTCACTTTTCCTTATCAATTCCAGGGAAAGCAAGCTCATAGATGCAATATTGAAGCAGAATGCCGTCCAGAACAAATATTATACGGCCAAGGCGAAGCTTTTTAATAGTTTGGCCGTAAATCCCCAAAGCCTGTAAGGTATACTCATTATGGCCCACTAACCCCTACTATTTAATAGCGATTATACAATGCAAACTAAGGAAGCTCTATTGTCAAACTTATTAAGGGATAGCTGGTCCAAAGGTGTTTCATATCCCGAATATCGACGTTTAGTTGAAAAATTAGCAGGAGAAGGGAAATCAACCGGTACCATACAGTCCGAAGCATATATAAATTATACGCTTCTAAATGACCGGAGAATGAAGAGATGGGACAAGATCCTTAAATTTTCGGAAGCCACCTTGAATACTTTAATATCCTTTCCGTCTAAAGTAAATTGGTTGGTTTTGACTGAAAGTTGGTGTGGAGATGCCTCACCAGCCCTACCTGTAATGCACAAAATGAGCGAGCTTAATCCCAATATATCATTAAGGATTATTTTAAGGGATGAACATCCGGAACTTATGCAACATTTTTTAACGAAGGGTGCAATGTCCATTCCTAAGCTCATACAGCTTGAACCAGAAACTCAAAAGGTTTTAGGAACTTGGGGTCCCCGATCAACAGAAGCGACCCAATTGGTGGATGCCTTTAAAAAAGAGCATGGAGCCCTAACACCTGAGTTTAGGGAAAGTCTTCAAATTTGGTATAACAAGGATAAGGGACAGAGTATACTACAGGATCTGTTACACTTACTTTCCTTGAAATAGATAGGTTATAGTGCCTTTTTGCAATGCTTTGTCTGAAGTGCTGAATTGTGCTTTGTAGGCATAGGCAATGGCATTGTCTACTAAACATCCATTGGATGTTCCCGAGCTTTTTTCATTAAAACTGGCATCTATCACTTGACCAAGGTTATTTACCTCGATATTGATTACCACTTTTCCACCTTCTATGCAGGTGTAAATGGGGGGAGGCAAACGGTATCCATTTCTATCGACCAATGAAAAGGAAACGGAGGTTCTTCTTTCAGCCAGGTTATTGGTATATTCCTGTTTCTGGGCCTCTTTTTCGCCTAACATTTGTTTCTTTTCCTCCCTTTTTTGGGCCAATTCCTTTACTCGCTGCACAAAATCGGCGTCAGATAAAAGGTTTTCGGCTATGTCGCCGTTGTTTTCCATCGCCCTTTCCTCCATGATTTCCTCCAAAGTTTGTAATGGTTCTGGACTACCGTAGCTGGGTTTGGCCGTTTCATTGAATGCCATATGACTTTTTATAGCTTCTGTCTTGGCAAGTTCTTCCAAAATCTTTTCCTCTTCCTCCGTAAGCTCCTCGGGTTCCTCTAGGACCATTTCCACGACATAATCATCTTCTTCATCCGCTTGGCCACCTAGGTGAATGTTGTATACTACCAAGACAACAATACCCATGGAAAAAAGGGTAATCAAAAAAGATAATTGTTGTCTGTTGAGATTCATGTGTATATAACCTTTATTTTCTCAAAATATTACAGCAAATCGACGAACGGGAAATTAATAAAATTGTGCCGATTTATCTATTTCTGCAAAATTCGTTCCGAAAAGACCTCAGGGTCTTGGGCTATATTTACGTTAAAATCACCTATTTTGGTTCTTCTGAGCTTGGATAGGTGCCCGCCCGAATCCAGGGCCTTTCCAAAATCGTGGGCAATGGATCGTATGTAAGTCCCTTTGCTACAGGAGATTAAAAAATCGACTTCGGGGAATCTAATATCGGTTATTTCAAAAGAATGGATAAGCACTTTTCTTTTTTTGACTGTGACCTCCTTGCCTTCCCTAGCATATTCGTATAAACGCTTTCCATCTTTTTTAATGGCTGAAAAGACCGGAGGGGCCTGCTCAATTTCCCCTAGAAATTGGGATGTGGTTCTAGTAATCAGGTCTTCGGTAATATGCGCTGTAGGGAAATTTTCGTTTATTTCGGTTTCCAAATCAAAGGAGGGCGTAGTGCTGCCCAAAGTAATTGTACCGGTATATTCTTTGGTCTGACCTTGATAGTCCGGGATTTTTTTGGTGAATTTTCCGGTGCATATAATCAAAAGGCCAGTGGCCAACGGATCGAGTGTTCCAGCATGGCCTATTTTTATCTTTTTAAGTCCGAATCTTTTTCTGATCGCCCATTTTAGTTTGTTCACGGCCTGAAAAGAAGACCAACCTAGGGGCTTATCGATCAGTAATACTTGACCATTCAAAAAATCCTCCTTGGTCAATGCTTCCATTATGAGATTTTTTGTGAATTAAGAATTGGTCACACCAAATAGTATGGCGATTAACCCAACGACTAGGCAATAGATAGCAAAATAAGAAAGTTTGCTTTTGCGAACAAGTTGTATCATCCAAGTGCAAGCGACCAATCCGGCAATGAAGGCCGCTAAAAAACCTGCACCCATAGCTATATTGTTTTCGCCATTAAAATTGAGTTCCCCTCCAATAAGGTCCTTTGCAATCTTACCAAATATTAGGGGTACTACCATTAAAAAGGAAAACCGCGCGGATTTGGATTTGTCTACACCCAACAACACGGAAGTCGAAATAGTGGCCCCGCTTCGGGATATACCCGGTAGCATGGCAATGGCCTGTGAGATACCAATGATCAATGCACTTCCAAAACCTACCTTTTTACCCGTATCCTTTGCTTTGTCGGCAAAATATAATAGTACGGCAGTAATCAACAACATAAAGCCGACGAACATGACGTTGCCACCAAAAAAGGCTTCCAATTGTTTTTCAAAAAATAGGCCCACAAAAACGGCCGGTAACATAGAAACTATGATTTTGGCAGTGAATTGGCTTTCTTCGTTCCATTTAAATTGGAATAGCCCCCTTATAATCTCCCAAATATCCTTTCTGAAGACCACAATGGTACTTAATGCGGTAGCAAAATGTAAAATCACGGTAAACAACAAACTTTCCTCAGGAACGGAGTTGTCTCCTAAAATGGCCTTGCCCAATTCTAGATGTCCGCTGGAAGAAACAGGTAGGAACTCGGTCAGCCCTTGAACTATTCCGAGAATAATTGCATCAATAATATCCAAATTATGCTTTCTTTTTATGTGGATTCAAAAGAATGGCATAGACCTCTATTCCCAGTCCTATCAAAACAAGGGTAGGTGCCAACCGTATCCTTCTAAAGTTGAAGATTTCCGGATTAAAGACATTAGGGTCATCGCTACCTCCGCCGCTCATCAAGATAAAGCCCAATGACATACATGCCAATCCTATGAACATGAAAAGGTAATTTTTCTTTTGAAAAATAAATTCTTGTTTTGGGCTTTGTTCCACTTTGTTCTTTTTGCTCATAGGGCAAATTTAATAATATAATTCGTCTGTTCTTAAATTTAAGAAACGTTGGGTGGCAAAGTATGTGCTGAGCAAGGAAATTATTATTCCCAAAAGAAAGACGCCTACCAAGAGAGTAATTAAAATAAAAGGGTCTTCCAACAGTCCTAAATCCTGAAAATTGGTGTTGACATAATAGAGAACACCACCAAGGGCCAGCAAGGAAATTAAGGCGCCTAACATTCCTAATTTAATGTTTTGCCAAATGAACGGTTTTCTGATAAAACTTTTGGTGGCACCCACCATTTGCATGGTCTTGATGATAAATCGTTTGGAATAAATGGAAAGCCGTATGGAACTATTGATCAGTAACACCGCAATTACGGTGAAAATGGCACTGGCAACCAAGATCCAAAAACCTATTTTTTCTACGCTTTTGGCCACCATGCCCACCAATACGCGGTCATAGCTCACTTCATCCACGTAACTTTTTTCCTCAAGTGTGGCGGCAATTTCCGCTACCTTCTCTGAAGTGACAAAGTCAGCGTTCAATTTAACATCAATGGAATTCTTGAGCGGATTGTAACCTAAATAGTCCACAAAATCCTCACCTATTTCCTTACTATGTTGGGCGGCGGCCTCTTCCTTGGATACATAAGTGGCGGATTTGGTGTATTCTGACATGGCCAAGGTCTTTTGCAATTGTTCTACTTCCATTTCCTTGGCATTCTCCTTTAAAAACACGGATATGGTAATCTGTTCCTTGGAACGGTCGGCCATTTTTTTGGTGTTCAGTACCAAAAGCCCTAGAATACCTAATAGAAACAACACCAAGGCGATGCTCAATACGACCGAGAAATAGGACGAAATCAATTTTCGTCTTTGATATCTTTCAAATGCTTTGCTCATAGTAACCGATAGTGATGTAAAAATAGAAAAGTAATGTGAAATGAGCCATAACAAATCGTGATACTCAACTAGAAGTTGAATAGGGAATTAAATCTGACCAACTAATTAAAATAAAAACTAACAGATACAATGAATCATAAAATCTATAACTATCATCGCTTTAGTGAAAAATGCCCTTTAAGGACCAAAGTGTCCAACTTAATACGGTACCAATAGTCATCTTCGGGCATGGGCGAGCCTAAAAAGTTACCATCCCAAGAGGCGTTATCGCCGTTGGAGAACTTTAACAACTTTCCATATCGGTCAAATATCGAAAGTTCTACCTGTTCGTAGAATTCTATGCCTTCCGGTTGTAGCTCCTCATTGACTGTATCTCCATTGGGGGTGAAAAAGTTAGGAACAACCACATGAATATATTCCGATGTTATTACACCACAATTGTTTTTGTCGCGTATGGATATGGTATACCGCCCTCCGGTTATGTCCGTCAAGATGGGACTGTCCTGAAAATTGATCCCATCTAACGAGTATTCAAAATCTCCTTGGTTTTTGGTTTTTATAATGATGGAACGTCCATTGGAAGTAATGGTTTCCAATTGGGGGACATCTATCTGTTCCAATTGAATGGTTCTGGTGTTGGAGCAGCCATTGATATCCGTTACGGTTACTGAATACTCCCCGGGCGTATTTACCGTAATTTCCTTGGTGGTGTCTCCGGTACTCCAGGCATAGCTGACATTGTCGATCTCTGCCGATAATAGGGCCATGTCACCTTCACAAAAAGATTGGTTGCTGTCAAAGACCTGTGGTAATGGATTGAAGGTCATGGTAATTGCCGTTCTGGAGTTGGATGGGCATGTAATTTCGGTGGAGTTGGTTTCTGCATAATAGGTTCCCGTAATCGTTGGGGAGAACGTAGAACTGTTTTCCAAAAGAAGGTTTCCGCCAGTAGGTGCATCGTACCAATTAATGGTGTATGGTGAAACATCCTGCACCGAAAGAATCGGAATTTCATTTTCGCAAATGGCTATGTCTCCATTACTTATGGGAGGGGGAGGTATGGGAACAATATTGATTTCAAATACATCGGATAAAATATTACAAAGGTCGTTGGACACATTAATGGGGTCCTCTGCAACCTTTACACGGTAAAAACTTGTTGTATTCAACATTGGGGTCGTAAAGGTATTGGTGTTCTCACCAGGTATGTTGGTCCAATTTTGGTTATCCATACTTTGCTGCCATTGGTAAGCATGGGTTGAGAATATGGAATTGTCCGGGGTTGCCACCAAAGTCGCAGAAACCGATCCTTGATTTTCACAGCTTATCAGGTTATCCTCGCCCAAGTCTGTATTGACCGTGACGGAATCGCCGCAAGATTTAAAGACAATGTCGTCAATGGCCAAATCGTTACCGCAGCCGCCATTACTGTTGTTTCTCATTCTAAGGATGACGGAGGTCTGTCCCGGAAGTGTTTGAAATACCAGGGCATATTGCTCCCAAATAGCGGACGCTCTGGCCGGTATGTTGCCCGTATCGCCCTGCGCCAGAAGATTTGTGTCCGTCTCATCCCATATCTGAAACCGTACGTTTATAGGAATGCTATTTCCCTCACACCCTCCTTGGGGCTGTAAATTTACCAACCAAGAAGAAAACTCATAGGTGGTATTTTCGCAGAGCCCCATCACTTGTCTTTGATAAAACTCCCCGGCCGTAAAACTGGCATTAACGATAAAGGCCTTTCCATTGGTGTCACCTGGCGTATGGTCTTCCACATTTTGCCAATCAAAATAATTGGTAGTGCTAGAAATGGTATAATCCCCATCATTGGGAGTCCCCGTGGTGAAATTATAGGTTGTGGTGCCGGGCGGAAGTTCAGGGCCATCCGTGGTACCAGACCCAAAATCCTCCGTAAAAATAGGATCTCCGGAACTCCCAGTACAAAATCCCAGTTGTGCCTTCGCTTCTATGCAGGTCAATGCAAGGAACAGGAGAAAACAAAGTAAGTATTTGGGACTTGCTGTATTCACAGGAATAAAGATACGGTTTTGGTATAGAAAGCGTCCATTTTTTGGCGGTACAGAATCAAGGTTGTAATTCGTCATTATCTTTTCAACTTTCATCGAATAGGCCTATTTTTGTGCCCTAACGAAATTCTGGCCTAGAGTGGCGACTTTTAATAAGCGCAACCCGTACTGGTCAAACTTTTAGTACTGTGATGATGAATTACAATTTCAACGAAATTGAGGCCAAATGGCAAAAATATTGGGCGGATAACCAAACCTTTAAGGCGGAAAACGATTCCGAAAAGGAAAAATTCTATGTCTTGGACATGTTCCCATATCCCTCTGGGGCAGGGCTACATGTGGGGCATCCGTTAGGGTATATTGCCAGTGATATCTATGCCCGTTACAAAAGGCATAAGGGTTTTAATGTACTACATCCGCAGGGCTATGATTCCTTTGGATTACCGGCGGAGCAATATGCCATTCAAACGGGGCAGCACCCAGCGATTACTACGGAGACCAACATCAAGACCTATAGACGGCAGTTGGACCAGTTGGGCTTTTCTTTTGATTGGAGCCGGGAAGTACGCACTTCGGATCCCAGTTATTATAAATGGACGCAATGGATTTTTATTCAATTGTTCAATTCCTGGTATAATACGGATGCCGATAAAGCAGAGAACATAGACAGTCTTATTCAGATTTTTGAGAAGGAGGGAAATACCAATGTAAATGCGGTGTGTGATGATGACACTCCTGATTTTACGGCGGAAACATGGAGTGCCTTTTCCCCCAAGGAAAAACAGGCCTTACTTTTAAAATATAGACTTACGTATTTAGCTGATACCGAAGTCAACTGGTGCCCTGCCTTGGGTACGGTTTTGGCGAACGACGAAATTGTAAACGGGGTTTCAGAGCGTGGTGGCCATCCTGTGATTCGGAAGAAAATGACCCAGTGGAGTATGCGGATAACCGCCTACGCCCAGCGTCTATTGGACGGACTGGACAAAATCGATTGGCCACAGCCCTTAAAAGATTCCCAGACCAATTGGATCGGGCGTTCTGAGGGGGCTTCTGTCACTTTCAAAGTTTTGAACAATACGGTCACTGAGCGTAGCCGAAGTGACGAAAATGTGATTTCGACTCCGGTCAATCACCCATACGAAATTGAAGTCTTCACCACCCGGCCCGATACCATTTTCGGAGTTTCTTTTATGACCTTGGCACCGGAGCATGAATTGGTGTCCAAAATCACCACCCGAGAACAAAAGGATGAGGTTGAGGCCTACATCGAGGCCACGGCGAAACGTTCTGAACGAGATCGTATGGCGGATGTTAAGACCATCACAGGTGCCTTTACGGGCGCCTATGCTGAGCATCCCTTCACCAAAGAGCCCGTGCCCATTTGGATTGGGGATTATGTGTTGGCGGGTTATGGAACTGGCGCTGTGATGTCCGTTCCCTGTGGCGATCAGCGGGATTATGATTTTGCAAAACATTTTGATATTCCTATTCCCAATATATTCGAAGGGGTGGATATTTCGGAGGAAGCTTTTGCCGATAAGGATAATACGGTAATTGCCAATTCCGATTTCTTGAACGGGCTACCCTACAAAAAAGCGGTAAAACGCGCCATTTTTGAACTCGAAAAACTAGGACAGGGAAAAGGAAAGGTGAATTATCGTTTACGCGATGCAGTTTTCAGCCGGCAACGATATTGGGGGGAACCCTTCCCGGTCTATTATGATGCGGATGGTATGCCCCAGATGCTGGATGAAAAATTCTTGCCCTTGGAATTGCCCGAAGTAGACAAATACCTACCCACAGAAACAGGAGAACCTCCATTGGGCAATGCCAAAAGATGGCATTGGTTGCAGTATGGTGATGAAGGAAAAGTAGTATCTAAAGAAGAGTTTGAGAACTCCTCCCCTTTGGGAAGGTTGGGTGGGGCCTTGGAGCTAAACACCATGCCGGGTTGGGCCGGAAGTTCCCAGTATTTCAATCGCTATATGGACCCGCATAACGATGAGGAAATTTTTTCCCAGGAGGCCATTAACTATTGGCAGGATGTGGATCTATATATTGGTGGTAGCGAGCATGCTACTGGGCATTTGTTGTATTCCCGCTTTTGGCAAAAATTTATGTTTGATAAAGGTTGGGTCCCCAAGGACGAGTTTGCCAAAAAGTTGATCAACCAGGGAATGATTACGGGGACTAGTGCTTTTGCAAAAAGACTCAATGAAGTTGAAGTAAGCGGATTTGATGACAAGATAAAATCTAAATGCACAATATTTACTTCTAAAAGAGATACAAAAGTTTCAAGTGAATATTCTAATGAGTATACTATTGATGATGAGGGAAGAAGTTGGAGAAAAGGAACTATGAAAATTCAATCCGGAGAGGATATTGCTAAAAGTAGATTTGAACCATTTTTCATAAATGAAATCAAAAAAGTTTATCCAAAATATGAAGATTTGGACAATGAAAATTTTCGATTCAATTATTCAAATATACACATTGATGTATCATATGTAAATTCTGATGATTCGGTTAATTTGGAAAATCTGAAAAAATGGAATGATGAATTTAAACAAGCAAAATTTATATTGTCTACTGATGATAAATTTTATGCTCATCGAGAAGTAGAAAAAATGTCCAAATCCAAATACAATGTCGTCAATCCCGATGCTATTTGCGAGGAATATGGAGCGGACAGTCTGCGGTTGTACGAAATGTTCCTAGGGCCTCTGGAACAATCCAAACCTTGGAATACGGCAGGGATTACCGGGGTACATTCCTTCTTGAAAAAACTTTGGAGGCTATATCACTCCGGTCCTAATGGAGAATTCTATGTTTCGGAGGAAGCTCCATCCGCAGATTCGCTCAAAACTTTACATAAGACTATCAAAAAAGTAGAGGAGGATATCGAGAACTTCAGTTTTAATACTTCGGTATCTACGTTTATGATCTGTGTCAACGAACTTTCCGCGCAAAAATGCAATAGTAGCGCCATTTTGGAACCTTTGGCTATTTTGGTTTCTCCATATGCTCCCCATATTGCGGAGGAGCTTTGGGAAAAGTTGGGTCATACTACGTCCATTGCTACAGCTTCTTTCCCTAAATTCGAGGAAAAGTACCTGGTAGAAAGCAGCAAGGAGTATCCTATTTCCTTTAATGGAAAAATGCGGTTTACATTGGAACTACCTATGGACATGACCAAGGAGGAAATTGAAGCTGCCGTGATGGCCCATGAAAAAACCCAACAACAATTACAGGGAAGAACGCCCAAAAAGGTCATTGTGGTTCCCGGTAAAATTGTAAACATCGTAGGTTAGGGCATTTTTAAGCAGAGCGAATTTTATTATTTCTTTGTCTGGTCTAGTCTTTCGATTACTCTCAATATAGACTTCAATTCGAGGCCCTATTTTATATTCGACAATTCGGGGCACCTCTCTACAGTGCTCGAGGAGGCAGTATGTTATAATTGAAATGGGCTGCAGTAGATTTTTTAATATCATACTCTCCTTCTTCAATCTTTCTATTGAATTTGGAGGGTATTTTGTTTTAAAAACATATTATTTTAAACATATCCCTAAATTTAACGGGGTATGTTGTCAAAAAATAGACTTTAACTGAATTAACCCCTCCTTTTATCGAATATTTATTTCCTAAAAATTAAAATTATCGCACCTTTACCCCATAATTTAAAAATTGACCATTATGATAGTGGGTATTCCAAAGGAAATTAAGAACAACGAAAGCAGGGTTGGTATGACACCGGCCGGTGTTTTTGAATTGGTAAAGAACGACCATACCGTGTATGTACAGTCCGGGGCAGGAGAAGGAAGCGGATTTTTCAATAAGGATTATCAACAGGCGGGGGCCGTTATTTTGGATACCATTGGACAGGTATACGCCATGAGCGAGATGATCGTAAAGGTCAAGGAACCGATAGAAGAAGAGTATGGACTCATACAGGAAAGACAAATCCTGTTTACTTATTTTCACTTTGCTTCCAGCGAAGCATTGACAAAAGCCATGATCAAACAAAAGGCCATTTGCATCGCCTATGAAACCGTTGAGGATGAAGATGGAACCTTGCCGCTACTCACCCCAATGTCTGAAGTAGCCGGAAGAATGGCCATTCAGCAAGGAGCCAAATATTTGGAGAAGCCTGTCAAAGGTCGGGGTGTACTCTTAGGAGGTGTTCCTGGTGTAGCTCCCGGAAGGGTGTTGGTACTTGGTGCCGGTGTTGTGGGGATACAAGCTGCTAAAATGGCAGCCGGTTTAGGAGCACATGTAACCATTTTGGACATCAATATGAAACGGTTACGCTATGTGAACGACGTAATGCCACCCCATGTGGTAACCGAATTCTCCAACGAATTCAACATCAGAAAACATATCAAGACCCACGATTTGATAATCGGAGGCGTATTACTAAAAGGTGCCAAGGCACCAAACTTGATAACAAGGGATATGTTGAAGGAAATGCGACCTGGAACGGTAATCGTGGATGTGGCGGTTGATCAAGGTGGATGCGTTGAAACTACAAGGCCTACCACGCACGAAGATCCCATTTACATTATTGACGACGTGGTTCATTATTCCGTCGCAAACATGCCCGGGGCGGTGCCTTATACTTCTACCATGGCCTTGACGAATGTTACCTTGCCCTATGCCCTAAAACTGGCTAATTTGGGCTGGGAAGAAGCTTGTAAAAAAGATGCTTCCTTGGAAAAAGGATTGAACATTGTTTCCGGCAAAGTGGTTTACGAGGAAATTATTGAGGCCTTTGGCTGGAAAGAAGTTTTCGCATAACGGTACAAAATGTCAGTTTTAAAAAGCCCCATCAGGCCCAATGATCTCATTTATTGGGTTTGGCGGGGTTTTTGCTTTTCAATGGATGATTCCACATTCAATAGGAATCTTATGTATATTTATTGAAACTAAAAATTGAAACGTTATGATGGGATATTATATATTAATCGGCGCCATTGCTTTGGTCAGTTGGCTAGTAAGCAGCCGCTTAAAAAGTAAATTTAAGCATTACTCCAAGGTACATTTACAAAATGGCATGAGCGGGGCCGAGATTGCCGAAAAAATGTTGGCCGACCATGGCATCCGTGATGTAAAAGTGGTTTCCACTCCTGGAATGTTGAGCGACCATTACAACCCTAAGAATAAAACCGTAAATCTGAGTGAAGGCGTGTACAGTCAACGCAACGCTGCTGCCGCTGCGGTGGCGGCCCATGAATGTGGTCATGCCGTGCAACATGCTCAGGCCTATGAGTGGTTGACCATGCGATCCAAATTGGTTCCCGTCGTCAGTGTAACATCAGGAATGTCTACATGGGTCGTTTTTGGAGGATTGATGCTAGGGGCTGCAGCAGGTGTAGGATTTGGATATTGGGTGGCTGTAGCTGGTTTGATCATGATGGGAATGGCGACGCTGTTTAGCTTCATTACCCTACCTGTTGAATATGATGCCAGTAATCGTGCCTTGGCCTGGTTAAAGAACAAGAACATGCTTACGCCGTCCGAATACAAAGGTTCTGAAGATGCCTTGAAATGGGCAGCCAGAACCTATTTGGTAGCTGCTATTGGTTCTTTGGCTACATTGGTCTATTGGGGACTTCAGGTTTTTGGTGGACGTGATTAACAAATAATATAAAAATTTAAAAAGGCCTTCCCAAAACGGGAAGGCCTTTTTTATATGGTTATCTGTCGGTCTATTTGTTGGGCAAGGGAGATAAAGGTCTCTGTCCTGGAGACTCCCTCAATTTGTTGAATCTCTTTGTTAAGGACATGCATCAAATGTTCGTTGTCCTTGCAGAGAATTTTGATTAGAATCGACCAATTCCCTGTAGTATAGTGACATTCCAATACCTCTGGAATTTTTTCCAGTTGCTTTACCGCGGCGGGATTGCTCATGGCCTTGTCCAAATAAATGCCTATATATGCCATCGTAGTATAGCCCATGGCCCTGGGGTTGATAATGAACTTGGAACCGGCCAATAGTCCTGATGCCTCTAGTTTTCGTAATCTTTGGTGGATGGCTGCCCCGGAAATACCAATGCTTCGGGCAATTTCCAGTACCGGTTTTCTGGCATCCTCCATTAAAAACCTTAGTATTTTTTTGTCAATACCGTCTATTTTGGTGTTTTTGTTATCCGACTTCATGAATACGATTTCAAATTGAAATCAAAATTACATAAATACCTTGAATATGTGACTAGCTTGCTACGGAATCAGGGTTATATCCCAAATAAGGGACTTCGTATTCCTTAAAATTAATGCCCAAGGTTTCAAGTTCTTTTAGAATGGGTTCGTAGACTTCTTTGGAAATAGGGATTTGGACCCCGGGTGTAGTAATTTTCCCGTTTAAAATTTTTAATGCGGCTATTGCAACGGGTAAACCTACGGTCTTTGCCATGGCCGTATGGACACGGTCCTCACCAATAACCACTAGTTTGGAGTCGATTTGTTTTTTTTCGCCCTTGAGCTCATAACCAAACTTATGGTACATCACGATCATATCCTTTTCCTTGTCCTTCAAAGTCCATTGGTCTTCCAATATTTTTTGGAGTGCCTGGGCTGGGGTGGCATTGGGAATTCCTATTTTCTTGGAATTATCAAAAAGGTTGAGTTCAACGAGTTTCTCCCATGTACTATCGTCCTGGTCTATTTTTAGATAGTGTCTTAATTTCAGTTCCGCGGAGTCCGTTGGGGAGTAGGGAAGAAAGAGATTTATGAATTCCCTGTAGGTCATATTTTCTGAACTTTCAATGGTATAGGTATCATCTGTAGCACCTAATTGCACGAAAATATTCCAAGCTTTCGAAAAACCCACACGCCTCATGGTTCCCCTGTAGATGGTCAAGGCATCCTGCAGGCCATAGGCTTCCCTGTAATTTAATGAATCCCTGTTGGCGTATCCTTCAAATTTACCGTAACCCTCCACCTCAAAAAATTCGGTCCTACGAAACAGTTTATGGTAAGGAATATATTTATACGTACCCTCTTGAATGAACTTGGCTGTACCCCCTTGGCCAGCAAGGACCACGTTTCTTGGGTTCCATGTAAACTTATAATTCCATAGGTTGTTATCGTATTCTGGCGCGACCAGTCCACCGCAGAAGGATTCGAACAACAAAATTTTACCCCCTCGTTCCCGTATACGGTCAATCACCTGCATGGCGCTCATGTGGTCAATGCCAGGGTCCAGACCAATTTCGTTCATAAATACCAAACCGCTTTCTTTAACTTTTTCATTTAATTTATTGAGTTCCGGACTTATGTATGATGCGGTTACCAAGTGTTTTTTATAGGTAAGGCAATCTTCTGCAATTTTGATATGGAATCTGGCGGGTAGCATGGAAATGACCAAATCCGCTTCTTGTATGGCGGATATCCTTTCATTGTCCTTAAAGATGTCCAAAGCAATTACGGAACAATTGGGGTGCGACTTGATGTTTTCAGATATGGCAGAGGTATCCAGGTCACCAATGATAATCTTTATATTTTCAGATTCTGACTTTTCTAACAAATAATCCAATAAAAAAGAAGTGGATTTTCCCGCCCCGACAATCAAAATTTTTCGCACCATGCCTATTAGTTACTTTTGGTTTACATTCCGTTTACTAAAGTATCAATATGTTATATATATAAAAATATATATCGATAAAGTTATAAAATCAACTTTAAATGATTGTTAAACAAATACGTAAATTGGAGTCCAATACTTGCATATTTTAAGAAAGTAGGATATGAAAAAAACAATTATGATTACCGCTTCCGTTCTTGGGTTTTTGGCAGTTGCCTTAGGTGCTTTTGGAGCACATGGATTGGAGAAATTGGTAGAACCTGATGCTGTAAGCACTTTTGAAACAGGTGTTCGTTACCAAATGTACCATGCTTTTTTCCTGTTCATTTTAGGAATCTTACCGGGTGTTTCTGTAAGTGCACAACGAATAGTTTATAGATTGGTCCTTATTGGAGTGGTTTTCTTTTCTTTTTCTATCTATCTTTTGGCCTTGAACAGCATTACTTCCTTTGACTTTAGGTCAATCGGGTTTATTACCCCTATTGGTGGTTCGTTGTTGCTTGCGGCATGGGGATATCTGGGATATCAACTATATAGGTCCAAATTAAATTAAACTCCTTGTAAGGTATGGGTAAGGCAAAGCTATTGGGACTTATATTAGGGCCTCTTTCCTTTGTGTTGATTCTTCTTTTTTTTCATCCAGAAGGATTGTCAAAAGAAGCAAATGCTGTCTTGGCATCAACCTCATGGATTGCCATTTGGTGGATAACAGAGGCGATTCCCATTGCCGTGACGGCACTTTTGCCTATTGTGCTTTTTCCGCTCTCCGGCGGGTTGGACCTTTCGGCCACTTCTGGGTCTTTTGGACATAAATACGTATTCCTGTACATGGGTGGTTTCGTCATCGCCATAGCCATCGAAAAATGGAGCCTGCACAAAAGAATCGCCCTGAATATAATTCATTTGATAGGTGCCGATATCCGAAAAATTATTTTGGGTTTTATGGTAGCCACAGCATTTTTGTCCATGTGGATTTCCAATACCGCGACCTCCGTGATGATGCTTCCTATCGGGTTGGCCATAATTAAACAATTAAAAGATAATCCGGCTACTGTAGAGGACGAAAACCTGTTGTTTGGAAAATCGCTTATGCTGGCCATTGCTTACAGTGCCTCTATTGGGGGTATGGCCACCTTGATAGGCACGCCCCCAAATTTGGTTTTGGCAGGTGTGGTTTTGGATACTTACGGTTATGAAATCACCTTTATGCAATGGCTTATTTTTGGACTCCCCATTTCCATTGTACTGATTTTCATTTGTTGGAAATATTTGACTCGGTACGCATTTTCCTTTAAACAGGTAGAATTTCCTGGTGGCAGGGCAGAAATACAAAGACTGAAAAGGAGCCTAGGAAAAATTTCCTACGAGGAAAAGTTGGTTTCCATTGTTTTTGCAGCAACGGCTTTTTGTTGGATTACACGTTCCTTTTTGTTGCAAAAGCTTTTACCGGGTCTTGATGATACTATTATCGCTATTTTTTTCGCCATACTGCTTTTTTTGATTCCCGCGAAGAAAAAAGGGGAACAACTGATCAATTGGGAGGAAGCCGTAAAAATGCCTTGGGGAATTATATTATTGTTTGGGGGTGGTATGGCCTTGGCCAAAGGTTTTGAGGAAAGTGGCCTGGCCGTTTGGATAGGTGGACAAATGGCTTCACTATCCGGTTTGCCCATATTCTTACTGGTTTTAGTGCTGATAGCCGCAGTAAATTTTTTAACGGAGATTACCTCAAACTTGGCCACAACGGCAATGCTGCTTCCCGTTTTGGCACCCATGGCGTTGTCCATTGATGTACATCCCTTTGTTTTAATGGTGGGTGCTGCGGTTGCGGCCTCGTGCGCATTTATGTTGCCCGTTGCCACCCCGCCCAATGCCGTTGTTTTCGGGTCGGGTTATCTTAGAATCCCTGATATGGTGAAAAAGGGATTCTTTATGAACATTGCGTCCATCATAGTTTTGAGCCTTTTCGTCTATTTTGTCCTGCCTGAATTGTGGGATATTGTCATTAATGTATTCCCCCAAAATCTTAAAAAATGAGATTACTAATCATACCTGATAAGTTTAAGGGATCCTTAACGAGCGAAGAAGTGTATAAGGCCATAAAAAAGGGTGTTGAAAAGGTCACGGAGAATTCCCATTTTCATTTTGTGAAAGCTTCTGATGGAGGGGATGGATTCTTGGAAGCGATTAAAATGTATAGAAATTGCTCCGAGGTGAAGATGGATACATTAGACCCTTTGGGACGAAAAATCTCTTCGGTGTATCTGTATGACGGGCAGACCCAATCGGCCTACATAGAAATGGCCAATAGCTCAGGTATGGAACTGCTTCAACCCAAGGAACGAAATGCCGGTTTGACCACTACCTATGGAACTGGGCAACATATTGATGATGCCCTAAAAAGAGGAGCAAAATATATTTACGTAGGGCTTGGCGGAAGTGCCACCAATGATGGGGGAATCGGAATTGCCAAAGCGCTAGGATATGATTTTCTGGATAGGGATGGAGCTTCCTTAAAACCTATTGGTAAACATTTAAGTGAAATCCATGATATTGTAAAACCGGTACATGGGGTAGCTACTTCGGAGGTTTGTTTCTATGCCGTGAACGATGTAAAGAACCCTTTATTCGGTGAGAATGGGGCCGCTTATGTTTATGCAGGTCAAAAGGGCGCGGACAAAAGTATGATCAAAGAACTTGATGAGGGGTTGAGAAACCTTTCTGAAATTGTGATTGGTAATATGGGGAAGGATTTTTCAGACCTTCCCGGATCTGGGGCTGCAGGGGGTACGGCATTTGGACTAAAGGCTTTTTTGAATGCTGAATTTTTAAGTGGCATAGATTTTATATTAGAAGTATCCGGGGTGAAACAAGTTTTGGTCGAGGAGAAGTTTGATTACCTTATTACGGGCGAAGGCAAGATAGATGCACAAACTCTGAGCGGGAAATTGATCGAAGGCGTAGTCGAACTTGCAAAAAAATACCATATTCCAGTTTTGGCCGTCTGTGGAATGTTGGATGTTCCATTAAATGAACTTACTTCTAAAGGAGTTATTGATGTTATTGAAATCCGCGATGTAGGAAAGAGCTTGGAATACAATATGGAAAACGCCGCTATCTTATTGGAGGAGAAAATTTCACGGTACTTCGAGGAACTAGCTTAGTAACGCTTTTCCCAGCGAATATCAAGGTTTTTAATTTATGAAATCACCAGTTATTTATTAATTATTTTTTAAATAGATAATTTTTAGGTTGATTTATTGCATTTAATATATAAAAGAGTAAAAATTACATATTTCATTTATCGAATTTCTATTAGTTTATCGTGAATTTCATATTTCTTACCGAAAACAGTAGGAATACCTGTTGATTTTCAAGGGCTTCAGCGCTAAATTTAATAGCTTTGAATACTAAAACAGTACCTATTATGCAAAGTTCGTCTTCCAAACAAAGAACAATCTCACTAAAGAATTACGGAATCCTTCATGATAATTTTCATTATCAGGAAACGCCAGAGGAACTACAAAAGGCAACCCTGGACCTAGGAATGGGGGTGGAAACCAATAATGGTACACTTGCAGTCAATACGGGCGAATTTACGGGGAGGTCCCCTATGGATCGTTTTATCGTTCAGGATGATATTACCAAGGATAGAGTTTGGTGGGGACCCGTAAATATTCCGTTCGAACAGGAAAAATTTAATGCACTATACGATAAGGTGATTGCCTATTTGAATAAAAAAGAGTTGTTTGTTAGGGACAGCTATGCGTGCGCAGACCCTGAGTATAAATTAAATATTAGGGTCATAAATGAATATCCTTGGTCCAACATGTTTGCCTATAATATGTTTTTACGTCCCACGGATGAAGAGTTGGAAAATTTTACTCCGGAATGGACGGTGATCAATGCACCTGGATTTAGGGCAAATGCGGAGGAAGATGGCACAAGACAGCATAATTTTGCCATTTTAAACTTTACGGAGAAAGTAGCTCTTATTGGAGGGACAGGATATACAGGTGAAATAAAAAAGGGAATCTTTTCAGCGCTGAATTTTATTTTACCGGTATTTAAGGAGACTCTGCCCATGCATTGCTCTTCAAATGTTGGTGAAGAAGGGGATACGGCCATTTTCTTTGGGCTTTCCGGAACCGGTAAAACAACCTTGTCAACGGATCCTGAGAGAAAATTGATAGGGGATGATGAACATGGATGGACCAGTAGGAACACGGTCTTTAATTTTGAGGGAGGATGCTATGCCAAGGTCATCAATCTTTCCGAGGAACAGGAACCTGAGATTTACAATGCCATTAAACCGGGAGCCATTTTGGAAAATGTAATCTTGGATGAAAATGGCAATGTAGATTTTACCGATACCTCCATAACACAGAATACAAGGGTAAGCTACCCCATTTACCATATTGATAATATCCAACAGCCCTCTATAGGGAAAAATGTAAAGAATATTTTCTTTTTAACAGCCGATGCTTTTGGAGTGCTGCCTCCCATTTCCAAGTTAACGCCCAGTCAGGCCGCTTATCATTTCATTTCAGGGTATACGGCAAAGGTTGCTGGAACCGAGGCTGGCGTGGTGGAGCCTCAACCTTCTTTTTCCGCCTGTTTTGGTGCACCGTTCATGCCATTGCATCCCACAAAATATGCGGAGATGTTAAGTAAAAAAATGAAAGAGGCAGGCGTGGATGTATGGCTGGTCAATACAGGTTGGACTGGAGGACCCTATGGGATCGGTACCCGAATGAAACTTAAATACACTCGTGCCATGATCAGGGCGGCACTCAATGGAGATCTTGGTCTTTATTCCTATGATACCTACCATATTCATTCGGTATTTGGAGTAGCTCAGCCTAGAGAGTGCCCTGGCGTTCCTACTAGTGTCCTAAGCCCAAGGGCAACTTGGAACGATGATGAGAGGTACTATACGACCGCTTTTAAGCTTTCCAACGCCTTCAGGGAAAATTTTAAAAAGTTTGAAAAGTATGCCAATGAGGAGATACGGCGAGGAGGTCCGCAGCGATATGCGTTTTAATCTATAGTGGACAGAAAAATAAAACTAAAAAGGCCCTGCAATGTGCAGGGCCTTCTAGTATTTGATGTAACGCAATTTATTTGTTCGCGTTCGTAATATATTTTTGTAATGCCATGGTCATGGACGGAGTCTCCGGAGTGGGAGCCTTTATGTCAATTCTAAGTCCGGCACCGGTAGCTGCTTCAACGGTAGAATTACCAAAAACCGCAATTCTAGTATCATTTTGTTTAAAATCAGGGAAGTTGTGTAGTAGGGACTCAATACCTGATGGACTAAAAAAGACCAAAATGTCATAGTAAACATCCCTTAAATCTGATAAATCACTGATGACCGTCTTGTAAAAAATTCCTCGTTTCCAATTGATGTCCAACTCATTCAAGGTTTCGGGAACATCGGGTTTTAAAACGTCGGAAGAAGGTAGCAAAAACTTTTCGTCCTTATATTTTTTTATCAGTGGAACTAAATCGGAAAACAAACGTTTTCCTACATAGATTTTTCTTTTTCTATACACCACATACTTTTGAAGATAGTATGCTACAGCCTCTGATTGACAAAAATATTTCATGGTGTCCGGCACCTTGAAACGCATCTCCTCCGCTATTCTAAAGAAAT
>JAUIGC010000194.1 GCA_030429835.1 Bacteroidia bacterium | reverse complement strand
ATGATATTACAGAGTTCAACCCTCATGATACCGGTATTAGTCAAGGTGTTTATGCCCCTGGTATAACGTACAACCCTCATAATGATACATTTTATATGATTGTTACGGCTTTTTCTGGGGGACTAGGAAATATCATCGTAAAAACAAAAGATCCTATGAAAGGATGGGGCAGCCCAAAAAAGCTAGATTTTGGCGGAATTGATCCCTCCATTTTCTTCGATGATGACGGCAAAGGTTACATTGTTCATAACGATGCGCCGGATGAAGGAAAAGAATTATACAATGGGCACAGGGTCATCAAAATATGGGAATATGATATTGAAAATGATCAAGTAATAGTCGGTACAGACGAAATCATTGTAGATGGTGGCGTAGATATTACCGAAAAACCTATTTGGATCGAGGCACCCCATATCTATAAAAAAGACGGAAGTTATTACTTAATGTGCGCAGAAGGTGGTACGGGCGACTGGCACAGTGAAGTGATTTTTAAAAGTGACAGCCCAAAAGGACCCTACATTCCTGCTCCGAGTAACCCGATTTTAACCCAACGTTACTTTCCAAAAGATAGAGAAAATATGGTGGACTGGGCCGGTCATGCCGATTTGGTTAAAGGTCCGGATGAGCAATATTACGGCGTATTCCTTGCCATTAGACCCAATGAAGAAAACCGCGTTAATACGGGTCGGGAGACCTTCATTCTACCGGTGGATTGGTCCGGTGAATATCCTGTCTTCGAAAATGGTTTGGTCCCTATGGAGCCAAAGCTTAAAATGCCGAAAGGCGTAACCAATAAAACCGGTCAAGATGGTTTTATACCCAATGGAAACTTCACCTTTGAAGAAGATTTCTCTTCGGATAAGCTGGATTATAGATGGATTGGTTTAAGGGGTACACGGGAAGCGTTCATCAAACAAACAAAGAAAGGTTTGGAAATCACCCCGTTCAGTACCAACATCAAGGAACGAAAACCTACCTCAACGTTATTTCATCGGCAACAGCATAAAACCTTTTCCTTTACAACCACTTTGGAATATGAACCCAAATCGGAAAAAGACATGGCCGGAGTTACGGCCTATCAAAATGAAAATTCCAATTATGTATTCGGTATCACAAAAAAAGGAAAGGAAAACTATTTAGTTCTTCAGAAAAACAGTAAACCCAATTGGCGTGGCGAAACAGTTTCTGAAATCATAGCAACGGAACCGATTGATTTGGACGGCCCAATTGACTTGAAAATATCGGCCGAAGGGGATAAATATCAATTTAGTTATGCGGTAAACGGTTCGGATTTCAAAACAGTTGGCGGAACAGTTTCTGGAGATATTCTCTCTACCGATGTTGCCGGAGGTTTTACCGGTGCCTTGTTAGGATTGTATGCAACATCTGGTAACGACATCGTACTGGATTAGCACAATTAAATTTTTGAAAAGTAATTACCGAGTAACTTGAAATCTACTTAATGGAAAAGAACATTTTTTATCATATAGTTTTATTCTTCTTATCATTTTCCGTTATAAACGCTCAGGAAATAATAAATCTATATTCTTCAGAAATTCCAAATTCAAAACCCTCTGAAATAAAAGAATCGGGAGAGGGTTTGTATAGGAACGTAACCCATCCTACCCTGGAATATTTCAAACCAAATCCCGAAAAAGCAACAGGCACGGCCATTATTCTTATTCCCGGTGGGGGTTATAGTGTTGTTGTTTATCAAGGTGAAGGTATTGGCAATGCGAAAATTTTAGCTGAAAAAGGTATAGCCGCTTTTGTTCTAAAATATCGCTTACCAAATGATGAAATCATGGTAAATAGAAAAATTGGTCCTTTACAAGATGCCCAACAAGCCATAAAAATAGTGCGTGAAAATGCTGAAAAGTGGGGGTTGAACAAAGATAAAATTGGTATAATGGGGTTTTCTGCTGGGGGGCATTTAGCTTCAACTGTTTCCACCCATTTTGAAAAGGCCTACATAGAAAATGAACAGAACACAAGCTTACGGCCCGACTTTCAAATTTTGGTTTACCCAGTGATTAGCATGACCAGTAATTTAACCCACGATGGTTCTCGAAATGCTTTAATTGGTGAAAATCCAGGTGAAGAAGATATTCGACTTTTCTCCAATGAACTACAAGTGAATACAAATACACCAATTGCTTACATAACGCATGCTGCAGATGATATCACTGTTGATGTGGATAATAGTATTGAATATTTTGAACAATTGAGACACAAGAAAGTAAATGTGGAAATGCATATTTATCCAAAAGGAGGTCATGGATTTATTTTCAAACACCCCAGCTGGATTACTCCCTTATTTAATTGGATGAAAAGGAACCAATTAATTAATGACTGATATTTTTAATTGTAAACTAGATACACAACACTAAAAATGAAAAAACTAAGAATTCACATCGGCGTTTTGGCAATACTCCTAATGTCTTCCATAAAAATTATGGGTCAGGACCCGAACTTTCATATTTATTTAAGCTTTGGTCAGTCAAACATGGAAGGCAACGCCCGTATAGAAGCACAGGACACTATTGATGTAACGGACCGTTTTAAAGTCTTGGCGGCAGTGGACTGTCCGGAACTTAATCGGAAGAAAGGAAATTGGTATACGGCCATACCTCCCCTATGCCGTTGTAAAACGGGCCTTACACCCACTGATTACTTTGGAAGAACGCTTGTAGAAAAACTTCCGGACAGCATTACAGTTGGGGTCATCAATGTAGCTGTAGGAGGTTGTAAAATTGAACTTTTCAACAAGGATGGTTATGAGGATTATGTCAAAACAGCCCCGGACTGGATGCTGAATATGATTAAGGAATACGACGGAAATCCATATGGCCGTCTCGTAGAGATGGCAAAAATTGCTCAAAAGGACGGTGTTATAAAGGGTATTTTATTGCATCAGGGAGAATCGAACACCGGGGACACCCTATGGCCCAAAAAAGTAAAAATAGTATATAACAACCTGCTTAAAGACTTGGCGCTTGAGGCTTCCAAAACACCTTTAATTGCCGGTGAAATGGTACATGCGGACCAAGGCGGTATTTGTTCGAGTATGAACGAAATTGTTGCAACACTTCCAGAAACGATACCCAATGCACATATTGTATCGTCAAAAGGAGTTCCGGATGCAAAGGATAATCTTCATTTTAATGCCGAAGGCTACCGTATTCTTGGCAGAAGATATGCCATTAAACTATTGAATGTTCTTCGTAATCAGGCCAACAATCCAATTGCCGAAAGGCACGCTCCTAAAGGGTTTGATATGGAAAAATCCGGAATAGCGAAAGGTCGTATCGACAGTATTCTGTATAATTCAAAAACGGTCGGTGCTCAGAGGAAAGCGCTCATTTACACCCCTCCAGGTTATTCCAAATCAAAACGCTATCCTGTGTTGTATTTGTTGCATGGCATCGGTGGCGATGAAAAGGAATGGTATAAAAATGGAGCTCCGGCCGCAATTTTGGACAATCTTTATGCGGAAAGAAAATTGGAACCCATGATCGTGGTCATGCCAAACGGTCGCGCCATGAAAAATGACCGGGCTGAGGGTAATATTTTTGCCCAGGATAAAGTGGCCGCCTTTGCCACTTTTGAAAAAGACTTGTTGAACGATTTGATTCCGTATGTAGAGAAAAAATTCAAAGTCTACAAGGATAAGGAGCACCGTGCCATTGCAGGTCTCTCTATGGGCGGTGGGCAGACCCTAAATTTTGGTTTGGGCAATTTGGATACTTTTTCTTGGATGGGTGCCTTTTCTTCGGCTCCAAATACCAAAATACCTGAAGAATTACTACCAAATCCTGAAAAGGCTAAAGAATTGGAAGTATTATGGATCAGTTGTGGCGATGCCGACGGTCTGATGCCCTTTAGCAAACGTACGAGTGATTACTTGAGTGCACACGATGTACCCCATATTTTTTATGTGGAACCAGGTGGACATGATTTTGAGGTGTGGAAAAATGACTTGTACATGTTTTCTCAATTACTCTTTAAACCGGTTGATAAATCACTTTTCAACAAATACAGCGTGCTCGGATTACCAGCAAGCACCAATATAAGAAGGTCGTCCTATCCTCAAATACTGCCGGATAAGCGTGTTATTTTCAAGACCAAGGCTCCGGATGCCAAAAATCTACAAATAGACCTAGGTAAAAAATACGACATGGAAATAGATGATGAAGGTTTTTGGACCGTTACCACAGACTCCATCACCGAAGGTTTTCACTACTACTCTCTACTCATCGATGGTATAGCGGTCGCGGACCCTGCCAGCGAATCATTTTATGGAATGGGTCGTATGGCCAGTGGAATCGAGATTCCGTTTAAGGGAGATGACTATTACAGCCTAAAGGATGTTCCCCATGGTGATATCCGCGTTAACAAGTACTATTCCGAGGCCTCCCGCTCTTGGCGAGAAATGTATGTCTATACACCTCCGGGGTACGATGGGTCAACCGACAACTATCCCGTACTCTATCTCTTGCACGGCGGTGGCGAAGACCAACGTGGCTGGGCCATGCAAGGAAAGACCAATCTAATATTGGACAATTTAATTGCCGAAAATGAAGCCAAACCGATGATTATTGCCATGTTGGACGGAAATGTCTCCTCTGGCGGTCTCGCCGGATTTAACGAAAATTCACTGAAGGCCTTTGAAAACGAACTAAAACAAGCAGCGATACCCTTTGTGGAAAACAAATACCGTGTTAAGACAGGAGCTGAAAATAGAGCCTTGGCCGGACTCTCCATGGGTGGATTACAAACACTATATGCAGGGATTCAGAACACAGACATGTTCGCCTATCTGGGTGTTTTTAGCTCGGGATGGTTCGCCAATAACGATGAACTATCCGGTCCCCAATATGCTTTTATGAAAGAACATACCGAAAAAATCAATAGCAATTTGGACCGCTTCTTTATTTCCATGGGAGGTAAAGAGGATATCGCCTATCAAAACTGTCAGGTGATGATGAAAAAATTTGACGAGATGGGAATTGAATACGAATACAGCGAATATCCAGGAGGACATACATGGCCCGTGTGGCGGCATGACCTTTATAAATTTGCCCAGCTTTTATTTAAAGAGTAGGCGAATTATAACGAATCAGATTATTGAAAAATTCAGTACAAACAACCTTTAGGAAAATCAAATAGCAACATTAAAATAAATTAAACTCATTAAAACAAGACACTATGTTACACCAATTTAAATTCGCAATTCTAGGCATGCTATCGCTCTTTGCTATATCAGCCTTCGCACAAGATGGAACCATTTATCCACTTGATGCTCCTTCGGAGCCAAATGCCATTCCACTCAACACAGGTGGTGTGGATGACCAACCCGCATCAGAATCGTGGTTCAAACAATGGGGCGACCCCATGGCAAGAAATATAACAAAAGCCACTTTAACCCCTTTTCTTCCAGAACCAGGCAAAGCGAACGGAGCAGCGGTAATTGTAGCACCTGGTGGTGGTTTTAGATGGCTTTCCATGGGTAACGAAGGATGGGAAGTAGCGGAGGCACTTGCAAAACAGG
>JAUIGC010000193.1 GCA_030429835.1 Bacteroidia bacterium | reverse complement strand
ATACGGGGTACAATACCCCAAAGACCTACAAACATGCGGAGGAACTTATAGAAAGGCTACAGTTAAACATCAAACTATATGTTCCCAGACAGACCTCTGCCCACAGGGATGCCGTAATGGGAATTCCGCAGATAGATGATCTTAGACACGAAGAATTCACCAGGCAGGTGAAATTGGAACCTTTTGCCAGGGCCATGGCCGACTTTAAGCCGGATGTTTGGTTTACGAACTTGCGCAAAGGTCAGACAGCTTTGCGTGATAGTTTGGATATTTTAAGTTTGAGCAAGGACGGGGTGCTAAAAGTAAGTCCTTTCTATCACTATAGTGATACCCAATTAGATACCTATTTAAGGAAGTTCGATCTTCCCAATGAACATAACTATTTTGATCCCACCAAGGTTTTGGCCAATAGGGAGTGCGGATTACATACATAAAAAATACCTATGGAAGTAAAAGAATTGGAAGTACCAACGGAAATCGGTGAGAATACCGCCCATATCAATGCCCTAGAGAACGAGGCCATTTATATTTTGAGGGAGGTAGCGGCACAATTTGAAAAACCGGTTTTATTGTTTTCGGGAGGAAAGGACTCGATTACTTTGGTAAGGTTGGCCCAAAAGGCCTTCTGGCCCGCTAAAATTCCCTTTCCCTTGATGCATATTGATACCGGACATAATTTTCCGGAGACCATAGAATTTAGAGATCGCTTGGTGAAGGAACTGGGATTGGAACTTATCGTTAGAAATGTCCAGGACTCCATTGATCAGGGAAAGGTCAAGGAGGAATCTGGAAGATATTCTAGCAGAAACAGTTTGCAAACTACCACATTGTTGGATGCCATTGAAGAGTTTAAGTTCGATGCTTGTATCGGAGGTGCCCGTAGGGATGAGGAAAAAGCAAGGGCCAAGGAAAGGATATTTTCTGTTCGTGACGATTTTGGACAATGGGACGAAAGAAATCAAAGACCGGAATTGTTCGATATGTTGAACGGTCAGATCGAATTGGGTCAGAACGTACGTGTTTTCCCTATTTCCAATTGGACAGAGCTGGATGTTTGGTCCTATATAAAGGATGAAGGAATAGAAATTCCTTCCATCTATTTTGCACATAAGCGTAAGACCTTTCTTAGGGACGGTATGATATGGTCGGCTGAGGATGGAATTGTATTCAGGGACGAGGATGAGGTTGTGGAAGAACGGATGGTTCGTTTTAGAACGGTAGGGGACATGTCCTGTACGGCGGCCGTACTTTCGGATGCCATCAGTATAGATAAGGTGGTAGCCGAAATTAGGGATTCGTCCATTTCAGAACGAGGTGCCCGTATAGACGACAAACGTTCCGAAGCGGCCATGGAAAAAAGAAAACAACAAGGATATTTTTAGAATTTTCTTTTGAAAATTCTGCCGTTGGCTATTAGCTATCGGATATAAATCAAATAATAATTAATGGCCAGCAGCTAAAACCTAATGGCTAACAGCATAAAAATGGAAGTACTAAAAATAGCAACGGCAGGTAGTGTAGATGATGGTAAAAGTACCTTAATCGGAAGGATACTTTACGATACTAAATCCTTGACTTCAGATAAACTCGAAGCCATAGAAAGGACCAGTAAGCAAAAAGGATATGATTATTTGGATTTTTCCTTGGCTACAGATGGATTGGTAGCGGAGCGAGAGCAGGGAATTACCATAGATGTAGCCCATATCTATTTTTCCACTGCGAAGAAAAGCTATATCATTGCCGATACCCCGGGACATGTGGAATATACCCGAAACATGGTAACGGGTGCCTCTACCTCTCAGGCGGCCATCATTTTGATTGATGCCCGCAAAGGGGTCATTGAGCAAACCAATAGGCATTTTTTCATCAATAATCTTCTACGTATAAAGGAAGTAGTGGTGGCCATCAATAAAATGGATCTGGTCGATTTTTCGGAGGATCGATACAATGAAATTAAGGACGATTTTGAAAAATTGATGGAAAAACGGGATTATGCCGATCAAAAAATCACGTTTGTTCCGGTCAGTGCCCTTAAGGGTGATAATGTCGTAAATAAATCCGAAAATACTCCGTGGTATAAAGGGGAAACTTTATTGGAGCATTTGGAAGGATTGGATCTTGCAGCGGTTTCCAATGTGGGCACACCTCGTTTTCCGGTGCAGTATGTTATTCGTCCAAAAACAGAAGAACATCATGATTTTAGGGGATTCGCGGGTAAGGTGTACGGAGGCGAGTTGAGTGTGGGTGATGAGGTAGTCGCTCTCCCTTCCCAAACAAGGTCCAAAATCAAGGACATTTATGTTTATGATAAAAAATATAAAACGGCTTCCAGAAGGTCATCTGTGACCATTACGTTGGAAGATGAAATCAACCTTAGCAGGGGAGATATGTTGGTCAAGGCCAATGACCTCCCAACCATAGAAAAGCAATTTACCGCTACCATTTCTTGGATGGATTCCAAGCCGTTAGCGGCAGGGAACAAATATGTGGTTCAGCATGGGGTCAATAAGGTGTTGGCCAAGGTAGATCAGGTGCATCATAAAATTGCACCGGATTACTCCGGGGTGGATGCCGAAGCTCAGTCGTTGGGTATGAACGATATTGCGGAGGTGAGTTTTAGGTTAAACAAACCTATTTTTTACGATAAGTTCAAAAATCATAGGACCAATGGTTCCTTTATTCTCATCGATACACAATCAAATAATACAGTAGGGGCCGGGTTTATAAGTTAGTCGTGATCCCTTTAATGAATTAAATGTTGAAGATAATTTTAAATTAAAACATATTAACCCGATAGGATTAATATTATAATAAAAGCAGCGGGACAAGATCAAATAAAAAATAGCAATGCAAAGTTTTAGAACAGAAATAGAAAATCCGATTGTTGAAAAGGATATCCTAGAGTTGGAACGAAAGATTCATGAATTCCACGGCGGTAAGTTGGATGAGGAGAAATTTCGAAGTCTTCGCTTGGCCAGGGGAGTTTATGGACAGCGTCAACCAGGGGTTCAGATGATCAGGATTAAGTTGCCTTACGGAAAGGTAACATCTAAACAATTGCATCGTATTTGTGAGGTTTCGGACGAGTATTCCAGAGGTAGGCTCCATATTACGACCAGACAGGATATCCAAATTCATTATGTGGATTTGAACAGAACTCCTGAACTTTGGGCGGAGCTGGAAAAAGACGATATTACCTTGCGAGAAGCTTGTGGAAATACCGTAAGAAATGTAACGGCCAGCGAAACCGCAGGCATCGATATAAACGAGCCTTTTGATGTATCGCCCTATGCCCACGCCCTTTTTCAATATTTTTTAAGAAATCCTGTGAGTCAAGAAATGGGACGAAAGTTTAAAGTGTCCTTTTCCGCTTCGGATGAAGATACCGGACTTTCCTACATGCATGACCTTGGTTTTATTGCCAAAATCAAAGAAGGTATTAAAGGTTTTAAAGTGATGCTTGGTGGGGGATTGGGGTCACAACCGAGGCATGCAGATGTTTTATATGAGTTTTTGCCTTCGGATAAAATAATTCCTCTGATGGAAGTGGTAGTCCGTGTTTTTGACCGTTATGGGGAACGAAAAAGCAGGGCAAAAGCCAGAATGAAGTTCTTATTAAAAGATGTGGGCTTGGATGGTTTTAGAAAACTGATCGATGTAGAATGCAAGGCAATTCCCTTTAAAACCTATCCCATTGATGCCTTGGAATACCCTAAAATAAAAGTTTCCGAGCTCGAAGCTCCAAAAGTAGAAATCGACGATATCAAGGAATTTGAAAAATGGAAGTCTACCAACATCGTACCACAGAAACAAGGTGGTTTTGTGGCGATAGGAATTAAGGTTCTTTTGGGAGATTTTTACACGGACAAGGCCAGATTGTTAGCGGATTTGGTACAGAAATATGCTGCGGGTGAATTCCGATTGACTTTGCGCCAAAATATATTGATTCCCTATGTAAAGGAGGATGCTGTCCCATTTTTCTATTTAGAACTAAAAAAATTAGGTTTTGCCGAGGCCGGTTATAATAAGGCCTTGGATATTACCGCCTGTCCCGGAACGGATACCTGCAACCTGGGTATTGCGAGTAGTACGGGAATAGCTGAGGAGTTGGAACGGGTGATAAAAGCAGAATATCCACAATATATTGAAAATCCGGATGTGGTCATTAAAATAAGCGGATGCATGAATGCCTGTGGACAGCACAATATGGCCAATATAGGTTTCCAGGGAATGTCCGTTAGAACCAAGGATAAATTGGTAGCCCCTGCCTTACAGGTGTTACTAGGAGGTGGAAATGATGGAAATGGAAATGGACGTTTTGCGGATAAGGTAGTAAAAGTGCCCAGTAAAAGAGGTCCGGAAGCTTTACGATTAATATTGGACGATTTTGATGCGAATGGCAATGGAAAATCTTTTCCCGATTATTATGCCGAAAAAGGACAAATGTATTTCTACGATTTCTTGACCCATTTATCCAGTGTCGATGATTTAACTGCCGATGATTTCATCGATTGGGGAAATACTGAAAAATATGAAAAAGCTATCGGAGTAGGTGAATGCGCAGGGGTAGTCATCGATTTGATTGCGACGTTGCTTTTTGAAAGTGAGGAAAAAATTCAGAATGCCCAAGAAAAATTCGAGGAGGAAAAATGGGCGGCCAGTATTTATTTTGCCTATGCCTCCATGGTAAATTCTGCCAAGGCCTTATTGACTTCAGAAAATACTAAAGTGAACACCCACGCCAGTATTATCAAGGATTTTGATGAGAAGTTTGTTGCCGATGGTAGAATCGAGGTTTCGGGTGGTTTTGAGAACATGGTTTTGCAAATCAACAAAAATGAGCCCACGAAAGGATTTGCGACATCCTATTTGAAAAATGCAAGATTGTTTTTAGAAACCGTTGAAAAGTATAGGGAACAAGAATTAGCGCAAGTTTAAAATGCAGTTTAACAAACAACCCAATCAAAAAACAATCGCAGCAGCAGTAAGCACTCCCTTTCAGTCGGAAGGGAGGTTAACTGTTGTGGGAGCAGGACCGGGTGACCCTGAATTAATTACCGTTAAGGCAATAAATGCCCTTCAAAGCGCCGATGTAGTTTTGTATGATGCTCTTGTTAACGAAGAGCTTTTACAATATGCCCCAAAGGCAGAAAAGATATTCGTTGGAAAACGAAAAGGGTGTTACACCTATCAACAGGACCAAATAAACGAGCTTATTGTTTCCAGGGCCAAATCCCACGGACACGTAGTCCGGCTAAAAGGAGGTGATCCCTTTGTTTTTGGGCGAGGGGCCGAGGAAATGGAATTTGCAGCTTCCCACGGTCTGGAAACGGCAATGGTTCCTGGAATTTCGTCCAGTTTAAGTGTGCCGGCCTACCAAAATATCCCAGTTACCAAAAGAGGGGCTTCGGAGAGTTTTTGGGTCATTACGGGAACTACAAAACAGCATAAATTATCAGGAGACGTAGCCTTGGCAGCTAAAAGTAATGCTACGGTTGTCATTCTCATGGGAATGTCCAAATTACCCGAAATTGTTTCTCTTTTTAAAAAGGAAGGGAA
>JAUIGC010000192.1 GCA_030429835.1 Bacteroidia bacterium | reverse complement strand
CATAAGGGAAAAATGGACTATTTGTACGACAAGGTGGATTTTTATGATGGACTCAAGCATATCATGAAAGGGTATGGCTGGTCTGATCATATTCCTGTAGTTCAAAAGGGTCTTATGGATATAGAGCGCCATATGCTCCATTTTTTGGAGAACCATGATGAACAGCGAATCGCAAGTCCCGAATTTGTGGGGCGTGCCGAAATAGGGAAGCCAGCTATGGTAGTTTCTGCGACTATAAGTACGTCTCCTCTTATGATTTATTTTGGTCAGGAAGTAGGTGAACCTGCAGCAGAGAATCCAGGATTTGGAAGTTCCTCAAGAACATCGATATTCGATTATGTTGGGGTGCCCAATCACCAACGTTGGGTAAATGGAAAGCAGTTTGATGGCGGCCAATTGAGCGAACAGGAGAAAGATTTAAGGGACTTTTATAAAAGGCTTTTAAATTTTTCCCTTCAGAGCGAGGCCCTAATGGGGGAGTATAGGGAAATACACTTTTTCAACAAGGACAATACACAAAATTATAATCACCGGGTTCTTTCTTATGTGCGATGGTCCATAAATCAAAAACTCATCATAGTTGTTAATTTTGACGCCATTGATTCATTTTCCTTCGATTTGAAATTACCTAGTGAGCTAATAGATCAATGGGGTTTGTTGAATGATACCTATGAATTGAAGGATGCCCTTTATGGTAAAAAGAATATATTGAACATAATAAACAAAGAGGGCAGTATAGACGTACATCTTGAACCATTGGAATCATTTGTTTTTGAAATTTTGTAGTCGATGTAAGCATCTGTCCTAGATTTTTACTTAAATGGTTCTTTATATTTGAACCCTAAAAGCACAATACGTAGCACATGAAAAAAGTATTTTTGATTTTCCTGATTGCTTTAACCTTATCTTCTTGCACTATGAAAAAGCCTATTATAATTGGCCATAGAGGTGCCATGGGACACGAAACCGAGAATACCTTGGCATCCATTCAAAAAGCCATGGACTTGGGCGTGGATATGATAGAAATCGATGTGTTTAAAATTAAAAGTGGAGAGATTGTGGTCTTCCACGACGAAACAGTGGATAGGTTGACTAATGGTCCCGGAAAGATAGAAGGATATAATTTTATCGATTTAAGAAAATTGAAAGTGGATGGCGGGCATAAAATCCCAATGCTCCAAGATGTACTCAAATTGATAGACAATAAAGTTGCCCTGAATATTGAGTTGAAAGGGGATAAAACTGCGGATAAGGTAAACCATATTATGAACTACTACATTGAAAAACATGGTTGGACCCCTGAGAATTTTATTATTTCCAGTTTCAAATGGGATGAGTTAAGGGATATGAGAAAGCTTAATCCAAACGTTAAGATTGCTGTTCTAACGGAGGAAAACCCGGTTGAAGCCATTCCTGTGGCAAAGGAACTGAATGCGGTGGCCATAAACCCCTATTTTAAAAACTTGGATTTGGAAACGGCCAATAAAATCAGGGAGGCTGGACTCAAGATTTATGTTTGGACCGTTAACGAGGATTATGATATTGATGCCATGAAGCGAATTGGCGTTGATGGAATTATTACCAATTACCCGGAAAGGATACGTTAATGTTGGATGTGGTCATTGTTGGCGGTGGTGCTGCAGGCTTTTTTGCAGCCATTCATATTGCCGAGGCAAGACCAGATCTAAAAATAGCCATTCTGGAACGTGGCAAGGAGGTACTTACCAAGGTAAAAGTTTCGGGAGGGGGAAGGTGTAATGTTACGCATGCGGAGTTTAACCCTAAAGTGTTGGTATCGAATTACCCAAGGGGGGAGAAGGAATTACTAGGGCCTTTTCATAGCTTTGCTTGTGGAGATACTATTGGTTTTTTTGAAAAAAGAGGCATCTCCTTGAAAATTGAAGAGGATGGAAGAATGTTTCCTGCCTCTAATTCTTCCCAGACCATTATTGACTGTTTTACTTCGGAAGCAAAAAGACTAGGGGTAAAAATATGGCTACTGTCCCCGGTCACTGCAATGGAACGTACATCAGAGGAAGGTAATGATTTTTGGAAAATAACAACATCAAAACAAACCTTCAAAACCAAGAAGGTTTTGCTTACAACGGGAAGTAATCCCAAAATCTGGAATATGTTGCAGATGTTGGGACATAGCATAATCCCTCCGGTACCTTCGCTTTTTACCTTTAATATTAAGGATGAAAGGATTGCGAATATACCTGGTCTGAGCACCTGTGCTGAGGTCACTGTTTTGGATAAAAAAAAGGCATTAAGGAACTACCAAAATAATGCGGTCCAAAAAAGTGCACTGTTTTCCGATGGTCCCTTACTAGTTACCCATTGGGGATTGAGCGGCCCTGCTGTTCTGAAGCTATCGGCATGGGGCGCCAGGATATTGGAAACTTATGGATATCAGTTCAAAATAAGTGTTAACTGGGTCCCGGAGTATCATCCTGATGGACTTATGGAATTGTTTTCCAAGGTGAAACAAGTGGAGAAGAAGACCATTCTCAGGACCAAAGTCCTTGATATACCCAAAAGGTTATGGGTTAATTTGGTCAAAGCAGCCGGTATAGATGACAACCTTACATGGCCACAGGCAAGCAAAGCCCAGTTACAACAACTTATAGAGCAATTGACCCGTAGCTTATTTAATGTAAATGGAAAGAGTACTTTTAAGGAGGAGTTCGTAACCGCGGGTGGAGTGGATCTTAAGGAAGTCAATTTTAAGACCTTTGAAAGCAAGGTGCTGCCGGATATTTATTTCGCAGGGGAAATTCTGAATATTGATGCCATTACGGGAGGATTTAATTTTCAAAATGCTTGGACGGGTGGGTTTTTGGCCGCGCAAGGGATTCTTCGTAGCATTAAAGAAATGAACTAATATGGGAAAATATATCGCTTTTTTAAGGGGAATCAATGTTAGCGGACAAAAAAAGGTACCCATGGCAGAACTGCGAACGGTTTTGTACAATGGAGGTTTAACGGATGTAAAAACATATATTCAAAGTGGTAATGTTGTTTTTGAAGGGGGAGAATTTCCAAAAAAGGAAATGGAAGTATCTATTGGCACCTTGATTGAGGAACATTTTGGATTCATAGTTCCGGTTTTGGTCAAATCAGTAATGGATTTGGACCAAATACTTAGAAATAATCCCTATGATAATCTTGAGAGTCTTGAATCCAACAAAGTATATTTTGTACTCCTATTTCAATCGCCCGACCAAGAAAAGGTCTCTTCCTTTAAAGAAGAGCACTATCCCAATGAAGCATGGGAATTAGTCGGGGACTGTATTTATTTAAAGTGTATTAAGGGGTATGGTAATGCAAAATTGAACAATAATTTAATAGAGCGTAAATTAGGGCTCATAGCTACAACGCGGAACTACCGGACCATGAAAAAATTATGTGAACTTGCTAGTTGAGCTCCCAAATTTTAAAGTTAAGAACCAAAGCGAAACATACCCAGGCCATATAGGGAATTAAGAGAATTGCAGCTATCTTGCTGACCAACCTAAACCATTTGATAGTGAGTACAATCATCACCAAAAGGGCTATGATGACCAACAAAGCCCAAAAAGGGGATTTCAAACCGAAGAAAACAATACTCCATAAGGCATTTAACAGTAATTGAAATCCAAAATGGTATAATGCGGTTTTAACCCATTTATGGTGAAATCCCTTGGCCCAAACCCAACCTGCGGAAACACCCATTAGTACATAAAGTGTTGACCATACAGGAGCGAACAACCAGTTGGGAGGATTAAAGCTGGGTTTGTTAAGGGTTAAATACCAGTCGTTTACGGAACTTTGGGTAGCTACACTTGATAAGAACCCTATAATCAGGCATACGGAGACGCTAATAAAAACATAGACCAGTCTCTTTTTTAATAGGGTTGTGTTCATACCCTAAAATAATCATTTATTTTTATTGGTCGGCCTAAAAACTATCTTTGTGAAAACGATGTTTTAATGACAGAGAAAGATTTTGTCCTTTCTGGACATTTGGAATTAAAGGATGAAGGAAAGGTTGGCTACAAAGCCCCCAGTAATATCGCCTTAGTCAAATATTGGGGTAAGAAAAAAGGTCAGATTCCAGCCAATCCTTCTATAAGCTTTACCTTAAGTGCTTGTGCGACGACGACATCGATTACGTTCAAAAAACTTTCTAGACCCTCTGGTCAATATTCATTTGACCTATTGTTCGAAGGAAAACCAAAACCAGGTTTCCATCCGAAAATAGAGACCTTTTTTGAGAGGATAGAGCCGTTCCTCCCTTTTTTAAACAACTATCATTTTAACATTGAGACCGGTAATTCTTTTCCCCACAGCAGCGGTATAGCCTCATCGGCCAGCGGTATGGCTGCAATGGCCTTATGTCTTATGGAAATCGAACGAATGCATCTTCCTGAAATGGAGGATCACCTTTTTTTATCAAAGGCTTCCTTTTTGGCGAGATTGGGATCTGGGAGTGCCTGTAGGAGTGTGGAGGGACCATTGGTATTATGGGGAAATCATGAAGACATTTTAGAAAGCAACGATTTATATGGGGTCAAGTATCCGTTTGATATGCATCCTATTTTCAATAACTACCACGATACCATATTGTTGGTTGACAAAGGACAAAAACAGGTCAGTAGTACGGTTGGTCATGATTTGGTAAATGGTCATCCATTTGCAGAACAACGTTTTCAACAGGCCCATAATAATCTTACTCGACTAAAGTCAATATTAAAGGAAGGGAATTTAAAAGAGTTTATAAAGGTTGTGGAGAGCGAAGCACTAACCTTACATGCTATTATGATGACTGGCGACCCTTACTTTATTTTGATGAAACCCAATACTTTGGAAATACTAAATAAAATATGGAACTTCAGGGAAAAGTCAGGGTCTCATGTTTGTTTCACCTTGGATGCGGGTGCCAACGTTCACGTTCTTTATCCTCAGAATGAAAAAGAAAAAGTGAATCAATTTATTGTGAATGAGTTGGTTGCATACTGTGAAAACCGGCAGTATATTTGTGATCGAATTGGGAGTGGAGCGGTAAAAATGAAGTTTTAAGGTATACTTTCAATCCTTTTATATCGTTTTAAGAACGATTTTTACCTGAAAAATGCCATTTTTTAAAGCAGAAAGCGTAAAATTTGCATACTAGTTGGCTATATTTAAATAATTATTATATCCTACGGACTTATATTTACCAATGAAAGGACCATTATTTTATTCTAAGATTCTACTTTTTGGAGAGTACGGAATCATTAAAGATTCCAAGGGACTTTCTATTCCCTATAACTTTTTTAAGGGTGCTTTAAAGGCCAATGATGAATCTGAGGTGGCAAAAAAATCCAACAAGTCATTGGCGAATTTTTCGGTTTATTTAAAGGAGTTAATCTCAAAAGAACCAAAATTGGTCTCATTTGACTTTGAGTCCATGGACCGGGACATTGCTGAAGGAATGTACTTTGATAGTTCCATTCCTCAGGGATATGGTGTTGGTAGCAGTGGAGCACTGGTAGCCGCCATATATGATAAATATGCCACGGACAAGATTACGGTGTTGGAAAACCTTACCCGTGACA